>NZ_CP180444.1:0-205786 GCF_051131735.1 Klebsiella sp. B345 | reverse complement strand
ACGCTAAAAGACGTTCATTGAAAAATTTGGAGGTTGAAAATCGCAACCTGAGGCATTAAACCTGCTCATTGATAACACTAACCAGTACAGCAATGCTTCCAGGCGGATTAACTAGCGGCGCTCGTTTTATTCAAGGATGAATGCTGATTTATGTACGATTTGGGGGTATGTTAACTCTGAAGTAACCAGCACCCGTTTTAGACCATTTAAAATGCTCATTTCAGCCATTCTCCAGGTACTGAGCGCTTGAACCTTTTCCGTCGGTACCCACAAGGATACCTACTATGGTAGGTAGGCAGAAAAAGTAGTTCTGATACATTTATCTTAGGATATTACTGAGGCTGGCAACATGGGTATAGGAAGTTGGTTTGGTTTGAATAAAAATGAGTTTGTAATTGGTGGCGTCAAAACAAAATTGCCTGAGACAGATGATCAGACAATGGATTTGGCCGCACAACTGGCCCGACAGTTGGGCAGTAAGCTCCCCACCGAGCAAGATGTTTACTGGTTTGTCATTGAATTTTACGATCGCGCGTCTGCGTTTAATCATTCGGCCCGTGGGGTGTTGAGTAATCTTCCTTTCCGTCTGTTTGATATGGAGTATGAAGGTCGTAGGTCGGAAAACTCATATGTGGGCAGGAAGAACCCTGGCGTCACATACCTTCTTGAAGATGTAGCACCCTCATTCAAAAAAGCAGTCGCTCATCTTGGAACTGGTCCAGAACAGGTCATCGTTGCTATTGTCTATCTTGTTTTTTGTACAGCACAGGCTGAGATGATTAAGAATTTGCGAGTCAAATATGCAGTCCACTATCACAACAACTGTATATCGAGCGGGAGTTTCAACAACGCAGAAAAATGGGGGGAAGTGATCGACAGCCTGGAATGACACCACTGTACCCAACACATTTTTCCTTGCAGTAAGGCTTGGCCTCATTAAAACCACGGACCTTTTGGCGATTCTCAATGAGAAACAATCAATAAGAGAATGGAATGAAAAGAAAACTCGCGATAGTTGTTGTTTTACTGACCTGCAAATTCCAGTCAGTGTTTGCGGCTGAACATTTAACAAAAGCAGTTGCCAGTTGTGAAGGAGGTTACGCAACAACGATCCTCGATACCGGAGGAGATGAAAATTCCATTCAATATTTTGTGGTAAAGGACGGTGTTCCTGTCGCTCAGGGGATGGGCCTGTCGGCGCAACACAACCGGACAGTTCGAGGTCTTCAGGTTACAAATATTAGTATACCTCCTATAAGAGCGATTAATACGACGGAAAACAATCGTAACGTTATGAGCTATACATATATAATTGAATACCCCGTAACAGAAACCCAAAAAAAATTATATGAGCAAACAGCATCGCTCCTTGTTAATTATAACGTAACTAGTCTAGGTAAAGATGAGAAGCTTTATAAGTGTACGCAAACCATCTCTAAGTCATCCTGAAGATATAGGTAAAAATAACAACTAAAAGGATAGTGTTAATGTCCAGCACTCTAGAAAAATTCATTAAAAACGCAATAAACATTAATAATCTTGACACTCCTGTCTATAGGATATTTAGTTTCGAACGTTTTATTGAACTAATTACAACAAAACAACTGGTATTGGTTCAACCTTCTATGTGGGATGACCCATACGAAAACTTCTTCCTTAAAACTGAACTGGTTTCTGATGATGGCGAATTAGGGTCTTTGGAAAGCCTTTATAATTCATGGTATGGTCAGTGCTGGACTGAAAACGAAGACACTGATGCAATGTGGAGAATATACAGCCCCGAAAAACGAGGTGTGAGAGTAAAAACAACCATTCGAAAACTATTCTTGACCTTATATGACACTTCTGACACAAATTGCAGTCTAAAATATTTTATTGGGAAAGTTAATTATAAAAATAAAGAAGAGATTATTGAATTCATGAATTCAACCACATTTTCTGAATTCATCCTCGGCGGGCAAAACACACAGTTCGCAGAGGTGTTATGTACAAAAAGAACTGCCTTTTCCCATGAAAATGAAGTCAGACTGATTGTCGATGATATAGGTGATAAAAATGGGATGGAGGGGCTATATAAAATAAACATAGCTCCTGAGGAACTTTTTGAGGAAATCTGCCTTGACCCACGTTTATCAAGTTCAGATTTTGTAAATCTTCGAGCGGAAATTCAGGGCATGGGAGTCGCCACAAATATAATACAATCAGACCTTTATAAATTGGACCTTCCACGATTAAAAATGTGCTAACAATAAATTAACAGGACGAGAACATGGCGAACAAACTTAGTGAAGGAAAAATCATGCAGGCTCTCAACTGGGCCTACGATAAAGCTCTGGATGGAACCATTCCGGGAACAAACTCATCTTATGAGATGGCTGAAAACTACCTGAAGGGTGAAGGGGACTTAGCAAAAAAGGTCAATTCCCTTATTAGATGGCAAAATACAAAATCTGCCACTACCGGATTTGTGTCCGGACTTGGAGGTATTATTACTCTACCTGTATCAATTCCAGCAAGTATCGCGACTGTGATGTATGTCCAGATTAGTATGATAACAACAATTGCCATCATGGGCGGTTATGACGTAAAGGACGATCGTGTAAAAGCACTTGTTTATTCGTGCCTGGCTGGTAATGCTGCAAAAGACATTCTTAAGGGCACAGGGATTGTCATTGGTTCAAAACTATCCACACAGTTAATTAAGAACATTTCAAGAGAAACAATAACAGCTATCAATAGGCGTGTAGGTTTCAGACTCCTCACTAAGTTTGGTGAAAAAGGTGCTATTAACTTAGGTAAAATGATCCCACTTGTAGGCGGAGTTATTGGTGGGACTTTTGATGGGGTTTCAACCAATATTGTAGGTAACATAGCAAGAAAGACCTTCATTGAAGGTAATATTATTAATGATATCTAATGACAGGGCTGAACATGAGGGATACTTAATTTGAAGAAACAGTATAGCCATAATGTTTTTTTGTCCGTGATATTTATGGCCCACCAAAAGGTGGGCTCATATTAACGTTATGATATCAATGGTCGAGAATTTATCTAATTATCCAAAAGTTGAACCACCACCAATCGCCCGCCTTCCTCAGGAGAGAGAATAAACTGAGCATTGTCATCCAGACGGAGCTTATCACCAATAGCTACCACTTTGCGGTCGGGTAGAGACATCAACCCGTGTATCCCCTCGTTTACAAGCCACCACTGGTCATTATGAAAAACGAAATACCCCACTCGTTTTTTCTGGTCAGCTGTTGTTCTTTCATTGGGTGCAACCAGCCGGTTAACATGCCAGGCATATACAGACTGCCCGCTCCAGACCATTAGCCGGTGGTCATCAGGCCTGAACGACCCTGCTTTTCTGGATGAATACAGATTCAGGATCGGAAGCTTACCTTTGTAGGGGGTCCCACAGTATGGACATGCCGGTTTCGTTTTGCCGGAAAAAACGTACCACTCCTGCTCACAGGCATCATTCTGGCAAGGCTGTACTAAATCGACCGTTTTTACCAGGGCGGTTTCCCATTCATCCGCTGTCGGCCGTTTTGACGGATCATGCAGCCCGTCAATAAATGCCCGGTCGAAAAGGGGTGTTAAATATGGTCCCAGGACGGTGTATGGGATTTTCTGAGGATCTGCCCAGGGAAGCGAAAATGAGGAGACCTGGCTGATTTTAACCGCGTTGCTGTGGTCTGTCGGATGTTCGATGAACAAAGCCCTTTCCCCCATTGCAAGAGCTTCATCCCGTACCTCATCGCCCATATCATGGATTTTTCCTCCACGTAACGGATGACGAAAAAGCAGATACATATAAATCAGTACTGAAAGCGCATGCCGATCGGTGGATATGCTTGGCAGTACACGCTTAGGGTCATCTTTGGGGAGGTGGCTTGTTTTGACCACTTCAGGGGCAATAAAATCTGGTGTGCCAACCACGTCGGGGGGATATTTGCCAGGTACAACCAGCCCGTCAACATCGATGATGCACGCGTGGCCCAGTTCAGGGTCTATCAGGACATTTTTATAGCTCAGATCACTGTGGCACAGTCCTGCAGCATGCATTCGCCTGACTGCCCGGGTTAACAGTAAGCAAACTTTGAGGTAGTTGAGAGTATTGCCCCGTTCACGAGGATCGAGAAATTTATTTTGATTGTTGGCGCTGGCGAACCATTTCCCTTCTTTTTCCCGTCCTTTGATCCCGAGAAAATCGTTATTTTTGGATCCATACCGGAAAAAAAAGTGCTGCTGATAGGAGGGCACCACAATACCCACCTTGTCGCCGTGCTCGACAACATCTGTAGGCCAGCAAAAAAGACCTTTCCAGTAATCTCCTCCTGATTGTTCGAAAATATTTTGCCGGTACCTGCCCGTTATCATATTGATACGTTCGCGGGCCTGTTCGTTCTGAGGTTTATGATAGAAGGCCACAACGTACGATTTATCTGGAGAAAAATACACATCCTTCATTGAGCCTGAGCCGATAACTTCATCGACATACTGGATGGTTTTTCCATCCGTAGTTTTACATGTAACAATATTTGCCATGAATACCCACCTGTGGTCCCATTAAGCTCACCAGAGAACAATGATTGTCCGATCATCATGATTGCCAGGGGAGAAAAAGTTTAACCACTCCACCAGCTGTGATGAGGCCAGATCAGGAACAGAGAGAAGGGGATTCAGCTCCGTCATTAACGAGTCCCATTTCGTAGGATTCTGTAGTCCGTTGTCTGTCTCAAACCACGGGTCGGATACACCATCAGTCATCAGAACAAGGTGAGAGACATCATTCCACTTACCTATACTGATGCGTTTACTGAAACCTGTATCACTGACGGCCTCAGCGTCAAGGAACCGTGTCTGTCCGGCATATTCTCCACTATCGGGAGCCCCCAGGACCCTGATCTTTCCGGCTGGTCCATATGCAGCAATAGCACCATCACCAAGCCAGAAGGAAGCAGCAAACAGTTCAGAGCCTTCACGAAAAGTTACGGTCGCCAGTAAAGTTGTTGAGAATGACTTTGCTCTGTCCTGAGCCAGAATGGCTGCACTGCTAATGTTATGCACAGCCAGCAACGCAGCTTGCCTGAAATGGTGATTCATGAAATCCCATACAGCCCGTTGATCTTCACTGTTCCAGCGCAGTACTCTGTTTTTGATCTCATGACCCTTTTCTGCTTTTAGTTGACTGAAAAGGTAGTTCCCAACGGTGTCAGCCACAATGCGTGAGCCTTCACGAGAAAATCTGGCACTACCTGCTCCGTCTGCCACCAGCAACACGTTCCATCCGGATTCATCACTGACATTGATATAAAAATCATCGTCGCGAAAAGTACCTGCATGTTCGTGGGAACGTCCACGTCGACTTGCAGCAACGATATTTACAGTTGCAGAGGTGATATTCTGATGATCGATACTCTTTTTGAAAAAAGGCGCATCGGTTGGGGGCTCAATAACTTTCCAGAGGCTTTTGGGGTCTGGATTCACAACAAAAAGTAACTTTTTTTCATTATCCGGATGTGAGGGGCATGACCATTTAACTGTCATATCAAAGTTTCCGCTGAATGCTGGCGTTCCTTTCAGGCGTTTCTCATTTTTACAGAAGAGAAGACCGATATCCTGGGAGAACTGAATATCTGTCACTTCTGCCTTAACGCCACTGTCAGTGATGATATCTACCAGTGCGTCAAAAGATTCACCGACCCTGGCATTTGCAAGAATAATGGATACGTCAGGTGCTATCTGAGGGGCAGGAGAGCGCTCCTCAGTCTTTTTGTGGGGTATTTCCCCTGGTCTGAGTAAGATCGCCTCAGACTGACGAGGAGATTCAGCTGTTCCCGATGTGTCGTCACTACCTGAAATGCATGGCACCTCTGCTTCTGATGCGGTTGATAAAGCCTGTTGTGCATCAGTCACTGCTGTTTGTAGATTATTCGTGTCGGCGATCTCATGTACAGGGGGGGCTTCCATCTCCTCCCTGGATGGTTCTGGGTTGATTTGTACAATATTCATTTGTGCATCACGGTCGTGATTTTGGCTTTCATTGTTCTGTTCAGGAGGAGAGGGTAGTTCATCACTCAACGGAGCTAAGCTTATTTCCTGCTGACTGACGTTCGCGGTGTCAGACTTGTTTTTAGCTATAGCGTCAGACCACGGTAAACCGGGCCCCTGGTTTATCACGCACTCTCTTAAACCATTTATAAGCCCGCAAATGGCCGGGTCGTTGCTTAGCTGTAGTGCGACCTCAGGATCTGATTTTCCTGCTGACTCTTCCAGAATCAGAGAAACAATTTTATGCTCCAGTGTATTCAATGCATTCATCAGCCACGTCCTCTGCTAACGTTGAAATCTGAATGCCCACCTTCACTCTGAAAAGACAACCCTTTATCACACCATGGGCAGATAACATCATCCGGACCATCGATACAAAGAAGTTTGCCGCAAGTGCACATTGCGAAAGCGCTGCTGTTACCACAATGTGGGCAACCGGGTGCACCATGGAGCTCGCTGGTATTAACCTGCACATCCGGTGCGTCCATATCTGTCCATGAGAAGTAGTCTTCATCGACAGGATAGCAACCAGCAATATTGAAGGAGTTCAAGTTCAGCTCAAAAGCAAGCCCTGATATCTTCGCCGGTGGCCGTTCATATTTCATGAGATAGGGTCGGTGTGTTTTGCTGCAACGTCCGGTCAGAACCACGCAATTTTCATCATAAGACCGGGCGATGTCATCTTTGGCAAGTTTGACAATATAGTCGGTCTGTTTCAGCTGCGGTTGAGTATCTTCCCCGACACTTCTGCTGTGGGCCGTGACTGAAGCAGTGATCCACTTTATGAAGCGGGTAAAGTCTCCCTCCTGACTTTCCGTAAACAGTAAAACGTTTTCAGTCAGTTTGCGAAGCACACCAAGGTCTACTGAATTCCCCATACCTACCGCAATAAGATTCACTTTTTTCGCGTAATGATCATTCCAGTGTTGTACCTCACGTGAGATATCATCGGTAGGACGTCCGTCGGTGAGCAGGTAAACCACAGGTTTCCAGTCCCCTTTTTCTTCATGGGTTGTTTTACGTACCTGTGAATCTATTTGACTGGTCAGTTCCCTTAATGCAGCGCCAAGGCTGGTCCCTCCACCGACAGGAAGGCGAGGGGGATAAAATGACACAATATCATGAAGAGGAACGATCGTTCTGGCGACACCTGCAAACGCAATAACAGAAATCCAGGCTGTTTCGAGCGCATGTGGGTCCTTTCGCAGATCATTTACGATCATCTGAAGCCCATCATTCATTCTCTTCAGATTTTCACCAATCATGGACTCAGAACAGTCCAGGACAAAGAATACGGGAAGCCGTCTCATAAGAACTCCCATCGGGTTGCGCTATAAGTTATATCCACTTCAGCCGTGGACTAAAAGGTATCTGGCAAGGTACCCCTTGCCATACGGTGAGTTCTTAAAGAACCAGCTGTATTTCAGGTGGCGGAGGAGGTAGCGAGTCAGACGGCGTATTAACCCCGGCACTGGAACTCCCCGATGCCACACTGGCACTGACCCATTTGAAAAAGCCAGAAAAGGCCGTCGAGTCCAGGGTTTCCAGTGCGACAACTTTATCCGTCAGCTGCTTAAGGTGTTCGTGACCGGCTTTTGGTCCGACAGCACAGGCAATAACAGACCCAAAAGGACGACGATGTACCTCCTTAACAGCCTCACCATAAGCCCAGGCATCAGAAGGCGTACCATCTGTCATCAGAAACACCAGTGGCCGCCAGTCCCCTTTTTGTTCACCATCGGAACGCCGGATATCCCGGTCGACACAGGCAACCAGACATTCCAACGCAGCGCCGGTAAATGTTCCGCCCGCACTAGGTACCTGAATATCCGAAAACTGGAAATCGGCCAGGGCTGTCAGAGGCACATATTCCCGCGCTTCATTGTCATACGTGATGATTGAGATATGGACACTTTCAAGAGCATAGGGGTCCTGTCGAAGCGCACTCAACATCGCCTGGACGCCAACATTCACTGAGTGTATTGATTCTCCACGCATCGAACCGGAAGTATCGATGAGCAGATAAACAGGTAATCTGCGCATATTAGATATAATTCCTCAGATGGCTGACAAAGGAGTCAGATGCAGACGGCTCACCAATTGCATTAAGTTTCCAGCCAGTGGCTTCCCGAACGAGCTCAGCGAAGACCATAGATCGCTGACCGTTAAAGCTCGGACCACCAGAAAGGTCGAATCGGGCCATTTCTACATTTCTGCCATCCACCGCCCGGATAAATGCATTTTGTACTTTGCCAAAGTGCTGCTGTAATTTTTCGCCGTTGTAGATTTGAACAATAAAGATAATTTTTTGATACTTCGGATCGAGGCTGTTTAGTTTTGCAATAATTTGCTCGTCGTCTCCGTCACCAGCCCCAGTTCGGTTGTCTCCGGTTAACCAAATTTGTCCTGATTTATGACGAAGACTGTTAAAGAATACAATATCGCCGTTAACCAGTGAGGGTTTTCCGTTTTCAACATTTCCGAGGTCGGTCACTTTTCCCATATCGTTGCAAAGGAAGGCGATGACATCAAGGTCATATTCCTCTTCCTTTTTACCGAAAATCCCGCCAAGAAATCCTTTTTTTTCCTCATTAATATCCCAGCCAAGACCAATAGTGACTGTGGAAAGATCGTATTCATTTTTTCTGAGGCTGACGCCTTGTCCTTTACGTAAGCTGACTGTCATAGAGTCATCTCCATCGTTATTTTTTTATAAAACCACGTTTACTTCCGGTGGTGGAGGTGGCAAATCATCAAGGCCGATGACTTCTTTCTTACCGGCATCAACTTTTTGGCTTCCTACAGAAACACTTGCTGATACCCATTTGAAGAATGCTTTGATAGAAGAACTGTCAGCGGTATCCAGTTGAAGAACGACCTCTGTAATTTCCTTCAGTACGCTAGTATCCGCATCATGCCCTGCCGCACAGGCGACGACGATTCCTTTCCTGGCTGCCTTAAAGTCATTGAGACCTTTCCGCCAGTCATCAGTCGGTGCGCCATCTGTCATAAGAAACACCAACGGTCGCCAGTCACCTTTTGCGTCTGCTGTTGTTTTCATGACTTCCGAATCTATCCGGTTAGCAATCAGAGATAAGGCTTCGCCCAGTGCAGTGGTTCCACTTGCCGTCAAAGAGGGCAGATTAAAACTAAGCAGATCCGTCAGGGGGACAGTTTGACGTGCAGAGGAGTCAAAGGTAATCACCGACACAAATGCGGTTTCTAAAGCATAGGGGTCCTGCTTTAATGTGGTGAGTAGCGTCTGAACGCCATTTTTTACAGCCTCTATGGGTTCGCCATGCATTGAACCTGAGGTGTCGAGTAACAGGTAAACGGGAAGTCTTCTCATAATCAATGTTCCTTGCGGTAAACGAAAGGTAAACAACGGCGCGTGTGGCCGTTTTTTCTCTGACTATAGGCCCATGCACGCCACAAATACCAGCCCTAAATCTGATAGTTATAACTCCTTATAGCATGGTTTAATCAAGTCAACGTTGAGGCTTATCAGGCCGTGACACACTTCATACGTTTGTCACGTATCATTGACTTAAGCGCGTACATACGCCCCCCCACGAAAACACACTACATCCCTTGTCTGAGTGGAAACTTCACAGTAAGATTTTGTAATCTGGACGTTGTCTCACTGGCATTGGGTTAAGGTCTTTATGGCGTAAATAATTTAAAATCTAAAGTTTTAGCAACGTGGCTTGGGATGTCAGGAAAGATATACAGTTGTCAGAGGTAGAACACGCTAATTAAGACGCGCAGTTTATACCATGATTGATTTTAATGGTGATATGTAAATGTCGGAGTGGATGTGATGACAGTCAGGTATTATCCAGATTCGCTAGAAGATAAAGTTGGAAATTTATCAGTCGATGATGTTGCGGAGGGACGCGTATTCATTGATCAAATCTCAATCACGGAAAAGTTGCATCACGAAATTCTGGAAATTTACAGGCACTCATTGCTCAAGTTAAAAATTGACGAAATCAAAAACCTCCCACAACTTCATATTACTACCTATACTTTGCCTTTTTCCTCCGTCAAAATGATTGTGAGTCACAAATTAGATAAAAAATTCAGTCTTTCTTTGAAATCAAGATTGCGTTATAAATTCCGCCACTCTGCTTATGGGTTGATGACACCGCCAAAAAGAACACATTATCATTTATTGGAAACCCCTTACTTAGTGAAAGCAATAAACGTCAGAAATAAGATTCTGCATTGTATATTTGTTGATAACCCTCATGAAATATTGCAATGTGATGTTTACGAAAGTCTTAGTGCATATATAGAGCACACTTCTAAAAACCTCCCTCCTCTTATTCATTATGACAGTGGATACTATGCAGCAATGCACAGAGATAAAATGACATCGAATACTGGCAATGTCCAGAGAAGAGAAAGTCATATGGAAGATAAAAATCAACCTTGAAAACTCCATTTTTCCTGAGCAAAATCGCCACTACATGCTTTAGAACTTATTTACAGAAATAATAAAACCAGTAGGGTCACATGGTTTTCAAACATATACTACTCTCAGCTGACTGAATCATTATCTGTCTGTATAATCTGTAATGCAGGAGAAACAGATTATGATTAATCTGAAAAAAATCTGGACTTCGGTTGCTCTGAGTCCAGAGTGTACCATTAACGACAATCGGCCTGTACTGTGGTTCAAATTCCAGACTTTTGAAACGCTGCAACCAACCGTTCAACGTTCCATTCCTTAGTATCAGACACCTGTCCGTCACCTATTTCAATCAGGCGCAGCTGGCCGTCAATATCCTCTGCCATATCAATTGAATAAAACGGGGTATCTATACATGTTGAAATTTCCCGAACTATTCCCGGTACCTGATCATCAGCAGAAAAAACGTGGTTGTTGAGCACGAAATATCTGCGCTCGCTGTTACTTGCAAGTTTTTCAACACGTCTCAGACTGACTCCCCCTTCAATACATCCCCGAAAGTGAGCGAGCATTTTCAGTATTTCTCTTATTTCTCCTGCATCTTTTGCCACTGAACCACGAGACGTGGTTAGAGACTTCACATAATCCTTAACAAAGAACGATCCCCAGTTGAGCTGGTTCACCACGCTTTCAAAATCAGCATCCGGAGTCGTGAATATGGTTTCAGGTGTATATGTCTTACAATGTTCATACCAGCCTGTTATGTGGTGGTTGCGTATATACTCATCAGTAGACTCAAGCATTTTCCCACCATTTTCCGTCACTGCATTATGCAGACAACAATATTCCTCTTTACTAAGCATCCACCCTCGCCAGATAACGGGAACATGCGATTCAAAAGTATCTGAAAATATGTATTTCCCTGCATCCACTTTTTCAGATGCCAGTAACACACAATGTATCCCTCTTTCACGTGCGCGGAAATACTCCTGCTCGAAAGCCTCATCAGGGCTGTTCTGGTTGAGATAGTTATCAGGGTAAATGATTTGCATGGTCAGCACCTCTCACATTCCATTGTTGATAGTTGGCAATATGGATCATTGACAGATTAATTTTCAACTGCAAGGTTTAGTCACTTTTTATGGTTCGTTTTTCTTCCCTGAATGGCCTACTCGGGTCTGTTCTTAAGCTGATGGACCTTAATAAAGTCCTCGATCTTCATTTCAGCCAGTGTCTCAACCGCCTCGCTTCGGGATGTGCCGGTGAGTTTCGCTAGTCTATCGATTTTCCGAAGTATCCGACGTCGAATGGATAATGAGACCGTCGTTTTCAGGTCTTTATCCAGCAACACTTTTGTCGAAATACCCTGAGACCGTAGTTCAGCATGTTGAGAGAGTGCTTCATTCATCCGGCGTAATGTTTTTTTATCAAGTTGTCCGAAAGACACAAGCTGATAAGAATGACCAGCCTTACTGTATTTGATATCCGCAGCATAAGATTCGCGAAGTTCCTTTAGCGCCCGGCTAAGGGTGGGTTCGGAACAACCCAGTGTTCCGATGATTTTTTCCGCAGAAACGGGTTTTCCCGTACCCAGTAAATTTGCCAGAGTATAAATTCGTTCCTGTCGGGAATTGAGTTGCATAGTCAACTGGAGCCTGCATTTAACGTAATAGGATCAATGGGCTGAAACAGGAAAGTGGTACTCATTTTCCGGATAAGTGGCTGAACACTCAGTACCGCAATAGGATCCACATCTTCAAGGTTCGTGTAATTTATTTTTTCCATATGATGGCGGTCTATCCTGCAGGAAAGAATGTATTCATTCTCAAGGTACCCCGTATGTTTGCTGACCCTCTGAGTAAAGCCGGAAAGCACGACAAACTCAAACGGAAGGGTCTGAAATGCGATAGCAGCTAAACGCATCAGGATGCCGTGGACGTGTCTCGCATAATTTCCCCGGACCGCTTTTTGTGTCATCGCTTTCTCCGTAATATCCGTACCCCGGGCGTTGACGGCATACACCTTATCAGGCATATCCTCAATTTCAGGTAAATCAACATCGATCCAGATAGTGGATTCGTCAGGTCGAACCTCAAAGGTCACCAGGGTTTCTCGCGGCCATTCCGTCTGCGCGAACACCTCTGCGAGACAGTTTTCAAAGAATCGGGCGTCAGTACGGAATTGTGCACGGGTACCGGCCACCGAAAGTGCTGATTTCTTCTTATGCTCCTGGGCCTGGAATTGCCATTCTGCATACTGTTCAGCCCAGGCCACACGTTGTGTCTCATACCGGTGCTGAAGAAGCGTGTTTTCTCGATCAATATCTGCGACTTCCTGTTGCCACCGACTATGGTTAGCATTCTGTCGCTCAATCCGGGCGGATTCGGTTTCAAACAGTCCACCCAGAAAACCTCGCCCGGAATGTTCATCAGGAGCGTGCGGGAGGGGGGAATACTCAGGTTTTGACGGACGTACGGGCGCGGGCAGGTCGAATTCCCCCTGATGGAGCTGAAGATAATGCGCTTCGAGCGATGCCCAGGTGTTTCCGTCAGCCGGAGACGGGGAGAGTTCATGAATATTCGTGATGGCATTCAGGACAGACATCAGTCTTTCAGCTTCCTGCTCAAGGTCTTCCCTCACCCCCGGAACTGTCTGCGTACTGTTGTCCTGACGCCCCCGTGCAGTCTGGTCTATTCGTGTACGGTAACTCAGCCCGGTACCGGGAAGTCCCAGATTGGCATAGGTGCCACGTTTTCCAACAGAAAGAGACGCCCCGCGCGGGCCGATGCTCAGACTGGGCGTGCCGTTACTCAGGTTTATCCTGACGCCGGGAATGATGCTGATCGACTTCCTGAATCTGAATCCCATGTACTGCCCCTTATTGCTGTTGAGAGAACGGGAGCAGCCTGATCCCGTCTGTGTTCTGTCCGGTCGTCAGTCCGTAAACCTGGCCCCGGACCAGGATGCCTTGAGCCCACCGCCGGTGGGTCGCCGGTTCACACATCGCACCCTGTGATTTAAAGACCGCCTGCCTGGAGTTCAGAATTCGCAGTGCGTCAGAATGTTCGCCTGGAGAAACCTTCAGTGCCCCCTCAATTATACTGATCTGGTCCGGATGAATTGCTGTTTTCCCCACCAGCCCGTGAGCAATATCCATCGCCAGCTCACGCGCCATAATCCCGTGGTCATCAATGTGTTCGCACACGGGGGCCGTCAGCGCAAAATCACGCGGGGCAAATACCGAAACCAGCATTTTAATAACATATCCCATCGGCGTGTCATAAAGAGTCAAAGACCGTGGACGTCGCAGAGATACCACGTTCATCAAATCGTTCCCCCCGATACGCAGTGCAATAATACGTTCCCGACAGGCGTGGTTCGACAGCTCAGAGGCCAGAGTCTGCATTTTCAGCACGTCATAGACATCTTCGGTTTCAAGTGTTGGCATCATGCTCAACCCGGTATCGGCCATAATGTCCCACCACACCGGCAGCGTGGAGCGGGTAAACTTTGGCAGGACAAAACCATCGACCACACTCAGATCCACATTCGTTGTCAGCCAGCGCCCCATGTCCGGATGACGGGGGCGAATAAAGATCAACGGCCATTCGTCGTTTCCGTGGAGAAATTTAGATTCATTCAGCTGTTGCAAAAACAGTGAGAGATTCTGAAGAGCAAAAGGAACATCATGTTCGCTGACGGCATCTTCCAGGCACACCACCAGAGACCGCAGGCCGGGTATTTTCCCGTCCAGAACCACTTCAACAAGATCCTTTCGGGTTGCAGGCATGTACAGCGTTGCGCCCAGTTCCCATGGGGTGAATTGTTTTTTCATCAGCGTACCTTTTTGATGATGGTAACTGCACGATACTGGCCGAGTGCATTCCCGGCTTCCGTCACCGCGATGCCTTTCTCTTTTGCCAGACCGACCAGAAGCGCGACATCCGGGTCATCCATCTGCCGGACAAACACATGATCTGGCACACGACGCAGAACCGCCCGGGTCGCTTCAGCGATGCCCGGTTTGATCCTGTTAATACTGTCCACCTCATATTGTTCAGCCAGCCCTCCGATGACGTCCCTGCTCAGCTGCCAGCGCGCTGCATTGTTCCCGACGTCCCAGCCGGAAGGTGGCAGGTCTTGTCCGTCAAACTGTTCCCGGAAATTTGCTACCGTGTCCACCAGCATCTGACTGCATTCAAAAGACTGAAGGTGATCGCATACCACGCACCCGTGCAGGCCTTCTTCGGCCCAGACAGAACGTGAAATCAGACCTGAAACGGGCGCACCCATGATACCGAACGGGATCAGCCAGTCATCGTCGCTGGCGGCAAGCCATGCACATCCGCAGGGGTCAGCCAGCACAACCAGGCGAGGCTGTTCCGGATAACCGGGACGATCTTTCAGCGTGCGGGACAATTCACCGGTAATGGCTCCTTTCCCCGTCCAGCCATCAACAAACACAATTCCGTCTGTGCCATGGCGTGATTCGATATAATCAAGAGCAGCGGCATCAATACCTCTGTCGCGGATAATGCTGATCCCATAATGGTAAGACTGTTTTCCCATTGCCCGCAGTGCCTGATGCAGCATCACCCCCAGGGGTACTCCGGCGCGAACCAGACTGACCAGAACAATGGGTTCTTCACCGGCACGCAAGGACATTTCACGGGCAAGCTGAGAAACCTCTCGCGCCAGCCGGGCTGCTCCAGTGTCTAGCGCACGAGCAAAAAGGTCCAGGTGCCAGCGGGTAGGTTCTGGCTCCTGACTTAACATGTCGGAGTAATGCATTTTCCCTGACTGAATCAGCTCTTCCTTCAGTTCAACCGGCGTCATCTCCATGGCAATGGGTTTCAGCAAAAAATGAACATCGTCCGGTTTATACGAACCAGAAAACGGGGCGAAGTGAGACATCTTATTGCTCTCCAAAAATACGCTGCGAAATGGCCTCAGCAAACTGGCTCTGCCGTGGAACACCAAACCAGCTGCACAGTTTCATGAACCGATGATCACTCAGACTGTCTCCCAGCCCTATCACCGGGAACACACCGCGCTCCTGCCGGAGTTTTTCCAGTAACCAGGAAACAGCGAGTCCTTTTTCAACCGGGCAGGGTAACCAGGCGATGTTGTTACTGTTGCGGTGAATGTAGAACCCTTCAGTCGAGAAAACGTGTTCGATCTCATCACCAATGGCGTTCAGTTCATCAAGCTTCGTGCTGTCGCAGTGCTTCATAACCAGATACACCGGGGTATCATCATATTCATAGTTGAGCCGTGCCCATGCATTAATCCCCCTGGCATCCATAAGCTCAGTGATGAGGTGTTGCATCGACGTTAACCGGTCGGTGTAGGAGGACAGGCTCTCCAGCATATGGGCCTTCCAGTCGCTGTCTGGCGTGCCATCCGGGCGAAGGATCACCGCTCCATGGGTGGTTACAGCCCATGAGCGGAAGGGGACTTGTACTCTGCTGATTTCCTCAGTGCCTCGTGCGGTCACCGGGATGAGGTCCGCATGTTCCAGCAACCAGTCCACCAGCATGGCCTGCTCTTTGGTCATAAAGCTCCTTGGCGTAAGGCTGCGATCCAGTGCACCGGTCCGGAACGGTTCAAGGGCTAGTTCATCCACCATTTTTCGGCGGGTCTGAAACAGGGTGTCATCGAGATCGCTGAATACGACAGGTTTATTCATAGGTAATCACCTCTACGGCTGGTGCAACTGCGGAAAGCGCCTCAAGGAGACGGGGATCCACACTTGACGCCGGAGTTTCGGTGCAAAGCAGGATGCGATCAAATCGCTGGTGGGCGACGTTGTAAACAAAATTCGGGATCCCCAGACCGTAGTTATCGCTGAAGGAAATAGCAGACTGGATAGCATAGCCGGTAGAAATCGGTGATCGGGTCGTGGAACTGTATAGTACCTGAGCACCTGCAGTTTCCAGCCGTTCAGCCAGAAGGAACGGTTCCCAGACGAATTCGCCGGTCCCCAGCACCAGAATATTTTCCCCGTGGGAGACCTTAACCTTAAGGCCCAGGTCACTGGCCGGTGTCTGCATACCGACCCGTCCCCAGGACTGTTTGCCGGTAACCGGGATGTTTCCTCTGCAGGTCACATTGACCGGGGGCATGACAGGAAGCGGGGCATCCGGGTCAGGCGTCCAACGCCAGTGACCAGAAATGAGTGATACCGCGTGGATGGGCAAGGGGCTCTCCTTACTGAGGGCCTCTCCGCTCCAGTCCGTCAGCGTGACAGCAATAACCTGCCGTACCTGCGGGAGTGCGTCGGATGCACGCAATGAGGCCAGAAGATTAAGAAACGTTTTACCTGTCGTGGCTTCATCATCCACCAGCACCAGCGTCTGTGCTTCTGCTACTGTGCGCCGCATCTCCGGCGTTGATGGATGGTAGATCAAATGATCAGTGGCATGACTGTGCTCTTCTTTAAACTCGCACAGCAGTTCGCCATCGACGGGGTGACGTGTTGATGTCAGATAGACACAATCGGCACGGTGTTTACGTACCTCATCAAACACCCCAGCTCCGAGACCGACTGCTGTTTCAGCCATCCCGATAAAAACTACCGGCCCGTCCAGAACATCAAGGAACTGCTCCGCCAGTTGAGCGTATACACCTCGCATCACCCCAGGCGAGACAGGAATGTGGCGACCCAGCACTTTACTGACAAAAAGAAATGCGCGTTTGGGATTCCGCCGCTCGGCAATATCAAAGAGGTCGGAAAGGGGATACCCGGACGTATCGCTGCTCACCTCAATTCGCCCACAGGATAATGTCTTTTGGTAAACGAAATCATTTTCCATTACCGACATATTCATCTCCATTAATCAATTCTGTTAGTCAATGACACAGGATACCGAATAGTGTCTGTGACAGAGCGGACGACCGCAGGAGAAAAATCAGTTCTCGCTGACTGTCTGACCTGACTGGCATCCATCAGCCCCAGAGTATGAAAGGCATACAGGCCAGGCAGATTCACACCGCTGTGTCGCGTATAACCGATTCCTCCTGACGGGCGCATGTTAATTTCCAGCAGCAGAGGTTTGCCTTCGGCATTATTGCGGGTCTGTACATTGACCATTCCATCGGCATGCATCAATCGTGCGCAGGTAGCGGCAAGCTCAATAGCCTCACCTTCATTTTCCAGATACTGGAGCGCACCTTCCTTACGCCGCCCTATAGCAGCAAGGACTTCCCCCTTACTGACCACTATGTCCACCGAATATTCAGGCCCGGGTAAATACGGCATCAGGATCTGAGGAGTGAATGTCTCGACCTGTGCATGTGCGGCCAGATACTGTGAGGGGCGGATGACCCGGTTATCCGGATTATTCAAAAATGCGACAGGGGACACGTTGTCATCAAAACGCCAGAATCCCATGCCATAAATGCCGGTCACGGGTTTAATGCAGAGACAATCAGAAGGAAAGGGTGATTGAATAAGCAGAGTGCAAAGTTCGTTTGGGGAACTAACGCGAACAGATGGCACTACCGGGAGTCCGTTTTTTTCCATGAACTCAGAAAAAGTAACTTTCTCGTCGGCAACCTCGAACCATTCAGTTCCTGTCGCCCCAGTTGTCAGACTGACAGAAGGGCTTTGAATGGCATCCCGACGGCTTTCAAACCACTTACAGTTACGTCCGGTATGAATTGCGTTAATTCCATGAAGCGTTGTGACTGAATGAATAAAGGAAAGACGATCATCTTCATTTTTCGGTTCGATAAATGATGCATCAGAAACAGACAGAATCTCATTTCGCTCTTTCCGGTGAGAAGAAAAAACCTCAATGTCTTGTTTGTTTTTTTCTGCAAAAGACTTCACACCCAGAATAATGTCTCGCTGAGATGACAAACCTTCCATAAACCAAATTTTCTTTTTCATCTTTTGTTTTATTTTCCTGAAGAGGAAAGGGGGCTAAATACAGATTATTGAGTCTATGAACACCCCCGTGCTATGTCAATCATAATATGATAAACACTGGCTGTTTATGGAACAGCAAAGGAAATACAAAATATCAATATATTCATATTATTACCATTAAAAATCAGCCAGCAACACAATGTAATGAAAGGTAAATAACAAAAACCTACCAGTTTTTATCTTGCGAGAGAACTTTGTCATGATATGATTTTCATCGTACATGATTTACTATTAAATACTCATTGTTTCAGTCAATACCTTTTAAGGAATGAATATGGTTTCTTTAAGTAAAAACCAGACGGTATCACTCAGCAAACAATCTACCGCGCTAAGTCAACTCCAGTTTGGCCTTGGATGGGATCCTCTAAAGAAAAAGGGACTTTTTGGGGGCTTATTTGGCGGCAATGATTCTATCGATCTGGATGCGGGTTGCGTTCTGTTGGACAGTGCTGGTAATAAAATTGACACGATCTGGTTTCGTAAACTGAAATCAACCTGCGGCTCCGTGGTGCATACCGGCGATAACCTGACAGGTGACGGCGATGGCGACGATGAGGTCATTAATGTCTTTCTCAGCAAATTGCCTGTAAAGGTTGAATACCTTGCTTTCACCGTCAACAGCTTCCGTGGTCAAACCTTCAACGATGTAGATAACGCATTCTGCCGCGTCGTTGATCAGACCAACAAAGAACTGGCCCGCTACAAACTCACCGAACAGGGATCACATACCGGGATCATCATCGCCTCTCTGCGCCGCAATAATGGTAACTGGGATTTTACTGCCCATGGTAAAGCCAGTAGTGGCCGTACAATTGACGATATGCACTCTGACATTGTTAAAACGGTTGTCAGCGCATGAACCTGACACCAGGGGGAAATGCCCCCGTCCCAACACAGGAACTCCGTGTACGGATCCTCTCCGGCGGCCCCGTCGATGCTTCTGCTTTCCGTCTGTTCGCCAATGGAAAAGTACTGGGTGACGCAGATATGGTCTTCTACGGACAGCCCCGTAACGACGACGGCACTGTCAGTTTTCAAACTGAGGGAAATAACAGCTCTTTTATCGTAAACCTCAGCCGCCTCAAATCCGAGGTGCAGAAAGTAGCGTTTACGGTGACCTGTGACGGTAGCCACACTGTCTCAGCGCTGAATAATCTTTCTATCCTGGTTGAAAGCGGTACTACTGAACTGATCAGTGGTCACGTTGAACTGACCGGACGCCAGGAAGCCGCTCTTATCCTCGGTGAATTCTACCGGCGTAATGCTGAGTGGAAGTTCCGTTTTATCGCTCAGGGTTTTAACGGCGGGTTGAAACCTCTCGCCGAATACTTTGGTGTGAACGTGGCGGATGACCCAGTTCCTGCGACGCCAACGCCTCCACCAGCACCTCCAGCACCTCCAGCACCTCCAGCACCTCCAGCCCAGCCTAAGGTCAACCTGAGTAAAGTTACGCTGACCAAAGAAAAACCGGCAATAAGCCTTGCCAAGAAGGACAACTTTGGTGAGATCCGCATCAACCTTAACTGGCATCGTGGAGCCGCTTCCGGTGGCTTACTCGGCGGAATGTTCGGCTCGAATAAAGCGATTGACCTTGATTTAGGGGCTTTCGTCGAGCTAAAGGACGGTCACAAGTCCGTTGTCCAGGCACTTGGCAATGCCTTTGGTGACTATCATAACGAGCCCTATGTTCAGCTTCAGGGCGATGATCGTACCGGGGAAGCCTCTGATGGCGAATGGCTGCATATTAACGGCCGTGAGTGGAAGCAAATCAGCCAGGTACTGATTTATGCCTTTATCTACCAGGGCGTACCCAGCTGGGATAAAACCGATGGTGTGGTGACGCTCCATATACCGGAGCAGCCTCCCATTGAAACGCGTCTGACCGAAGGGGATAACAAGCTCACGATGTGTGCCATTGCCCGTCTGGTGAATGACAACGGGTCAATCCGGGTAGAGCGTATTAATCAGTTCTTCGGGGGCCAGGCGGATATGGACCGTGCCTTTGGCTGGGGATTTCGCTGGTCTAAAGGTTCCAAATAACCGAATTGATGAGGATGTGAAAATGAGTTTTTTCGACAAAGTAAAAGGGGCGCTGACCTCTGGACGCGAGGAACTGACCCGTCAGGTTGGCCGGTACAAAAACAAGAAATTTATGCAGGGTACCGTCGCGGTATGTGCCCGTATCGCCGTTGCCAGTGACGGTGTCAGCGCGGAAGAAAAACAGAAGATGATCGGTTTCCTTCGTTCCTCTGAAGAACTGAAGGTTTTCGATACCTCTGAGGTCATCGAATTCTTCAACAAACTGGTGACCAGCTTCGACTTCGATCTGGAAATCGGTAAAGGCGAGACGATGAAATACATTCTCGCTCTGAAAGACCAGCCTGAAGCTGCACAGCTGGCTCTTCGCGTCGGTATTGCTGTCGCCAAAAGTGACGGCAATTTTGACGATGATGAGAAAAGTGCCGTTCGTGAAATTGCCCGTTCACTGGGCTTTGACCCGGCTGAATTCGGCCTCTGATAAACATCCGTTAAAGGTACGCTATGGTTTCCACACACATCGGTTTTCCGGCTGAAACAGTGACTGTTTTTATTGCACTGTCGCTCGGGGCCATCTTTATTGACCTGTTCATGCACCGACATGACAAGCCAATTTCCCTGAAAAGTGCGGCCTTATGGTCCATTTTCTGGGTCATCGTTGCGATGGCATTTGCCGGTTTCCTCTACGTCCATCACGGTGCGGAAGTTGCCAGCCTGTTTGTCACAGGGTATGCGCTTGAGAAAGTACTCTCGGTTGATAACCTGTTTGTCATGATGGCCATCTTCTCATGGTTCTCTGTACCTGACCGTTATCGCCACCGTGTACTGTACTGGGGGATCATTGGAGCCATCGTATTCAGGGGCATCTTCGTCGCGATCGGTACCGGGTTGCTCAGCCTTGGTCCTTACGTAGAGCTGGTCTTTGCGGCCGTCGTTGCCTGGACTGCTGTTATGATGCTTAAAAGTGGTGATGACGGTGATGAAATTGAAGATTACTCCCAGCACCTCGCTTATCGTCTGGTCAAACGTTTCTTCCCTATCTGGCCGAAACTTAACGGGCATGCGTTCCTGCTAACCCAGAAAGAAGTCGACATCGAGTTGGCTAAGCCTGAAAACAAAGATGTCACTGTTGGGCGGGTTAAAAAGGCGGCTCTGTATGCAACGCCTCTGATGCTGTGTGTGGCCGTCGTGGAACTCTCTGATGTGATGTTTGCATTCGACTCTGTTCCGGCAATCATTGCGGTCAGTCGTGAACCCCTGATTGTGTACAGCGCGATGATGTTCGCTATTCTGGGTCTGCGTACCCTTTATTTTGTCCTGGAAGCCCTGAAACAGTACCTGTCTCAGCTGGAGAAGGCGGTTATCGTGCTGCTGTTCTTCATTGCATTCAAGCTGGGCCTCAACGCCTCAGATCATATCTGGCATCATGGTTACAGCCTCTCAGCAACGACCAGCCTGTATGTTGTATTAGGTGTGCTTGCACTGGGTATCCTTGCCAGCGTCATCTTCCCGGAAAAACCGGAAGCAGAAAACAAAGAGAGCTGATTTCTGCTCATTAACAGTTAGCAACTATCAATTTGCGATTAACGAAAGAGGATATATCGATGAGTGTTTCACTATCAAAAGGCGGCAACGTTTCCCTGAGCAAAGCAGCGCCTACGATGAAAAACGTTCTGGTCGGTCTCGGCTGGGATGCCCGTTCTACTGATGGTCAGGATTTTGACCTGGATGCCTCTGCTTTCCTGCTGGCGGCAAACGGTAAGGTCCGTGGCGATGCTGATTTTATTTTCTACAACAACCTGAAATCTGCTGATGGCTCCGTGACTCATACCGGTGATAACCGTACCGGCGAAGGTGACGGCGACGATGAGTCTCTGAAAATCAAACTGGATGCCGTTCCTGGTGATGTGGACAAAATTATCTTTGTTGTCACTATTCATGACGCACAGGCCCGCCGCCAGAGTTTCGGCCAGGTCTCAGGTGCGTTTATCCGCCTGGTGAACGATGACAATCAGACAGAAGTAGCTCGCTACGATCTGACAGAAGATGCGTCAACTGAAACGGCCATGCTGTTTGGTGAGCTGTATCGTCATAACAGCGAGTGGAAATTCCGTGCAGTAGGACAGGGTTATGCCGGTGGTCTGGCGTCTGTTTGTGCGCAGTACGGTATCAACGCGTCCTGATAAAAAGTAACTTTCCCGATTTAATTCTAAGGGGCCAGTTTGCTGGCCCCGTTATAGACGATTAACAGGAGTAAAAAATGGCTGTATCTCTCGTAAAAGGCGGTAACGTTTCACTGACCAAAGAAGCCCCTTCCATGAATGTGGCGCTGGCAGGCCTTGGCTGGGATGCACGAGTCACCGATGGTCAGGCATTTGACCTCGACGCCTCAGTATTCCTGGTCGGTGACGATGGTAAAGTATTGTCTGACTCTCATTTCGTTTTCTATAACAACACCACCAGCCCGGACGGCGCAGTTCAGCATCAGGGTGACAACCGTACCGGCGAAGGCGAAGGTGATGATGAACAGGTCAAAATCGAACTGTCTAAAGTCGGTGCTGAAGTCAAAAAACTGGTGTTTGCCGTGACTATTCATGAAGCTGATGCCCGTAAACAGAACTTCGGTATGGTCAGCAACAGCTACATGCGTGTTGTGAACAACGATAACGGCGCTGAAATTGCACGTTTTGACCTGTCTGAAGACGCGTCGACGGAGACCGCGATGATCTTCGGCGAACTCTATCGCCATGGCGCTGAATGGAAATTTAAAGCAGTCGGGCAGGGGTTTGCTGGTGGCCTGGGTGCGCTGGCACAACAGCATGGCATCAACATCTGATAAATACCCCAATGAAACCCCGGGCTTACCGGGGTTTTTTTATCGCAATAGGGTCACCGTTTATCACTGCCACAGAGGGCCAAAATGCAATTACAATCAGGACAGAACATCCCGCTGCACACCTCCTCTCTTGAACTCAGACTTGATTACCCGACTTCACCCACCTTCCGGAGTGAACCCGAAACCTGTCTGTTTATGCTGAATGCCGACGGAAAAGTGACGGGAGATAATGACTTTCTCTTTTACAACAACCTCAGTGCGGCTGATGGCAGCGTAAGACTGCTCCGCAGCGACAAGCATTCGAGCATTCAATTTGATCTGGGGCGAATCCCCGCGTCCATTCAGAAAATCGCTGTCACGCTGGTGATAGACGGCGATGATACGATTAGCGGGCTGTCGCAGCTCAGACTGTCATCTCCTGGTGTGGCTGATTTCAATGTCGAACTCAATGGACGCTCTGAGAAAGCTGTCGTTATGGGTGAAGTTTACCGCTACCAGGGTAACTGGAAGCTTCGGGCGCAAGGGCTGGGGTTTAACGGCGGGCTGGAGCCTCTGGCGATCAGCTACGGTGTTGATGTCGCACAACCTGCAGACACCCCGTCACAACCAGTCCGGATCAGTCTGGAGAAAAAGCTGGAAGGAAAAGCACCAGCGCTCATCAGCCTGGCAAAAAAAGCCAGTGTTTCTCTTGCCAAACATAAGCTGGATACCGTTGAAGCCCGAGTGGCTTTTGTACTCGATGCCTCAGGCTCTATGACGGGTCAGTTTAAAAGAGGACATGTACAGTCTGTTCTCGATCGCATTGCAGTCCTGTCAGTACAGTTCGATGATGACGGTGCGATGGATGTGTGGGGGTTTGCAGAACGCCACAAGAAATATCCCGATGTTACTCTGGACAATCTTGATGGTTATATCGCCGGGATCCAGAGTACTGGAAACCGGTCAACCTGGGAACTCCTGCCAGGGCTGGGCGGAACTAACAATGAACCGCCGGTCATGAATGACGTGATTGATTTCTTTAAAGACAGCACACTGCCGGTTTATGTCGTCTGTATCACGGATGGAGGTATTAGCAAAACCCGTGAAATTAAAGAGGCCATACGTCGCTCGGCCAATTACCCCATCTTCTGGAAGTTCGTGGGACTCGGTGGGTCAAATTACGGGATCCTTGAAAAGCTGGACACTTTTAGCGACCGTCGCGTTGATAACAGCAACTTTTTTGCCATCGACAACTTTGCCAACATCCGGGACGAAGAGCTGTACGAGAAACTGCTGGAAGAGTTCAGAGACTGGCTGGAGCTGGCGAAGAAAGAAGGTATTCTGTAAGAATTCGCCCCGATACAGGGGCGATAATTTATCTGATAGTCAGTTCTAAAGGCACTTTCCCCCGACGCCATCCTGAATGGAACTGTCTCCAGTGGGGATCAGTAGCGGCAGACAGTAGTTCGTAATCACCCCTGGTATCTCCCCATGCCCGCAGATGGTAGTCTTTCAGTGGTCCATACTCTTTTTCCAGCCGGATTATTTTCTGAATGCACCGACAGTTATGCCCGCTGATACGACCGGTGAGTTTACCCTCGTTGACCTCAAGCTGCGTGCCAATCAGTCTGATACCGAGACGCTCAGCAAAGGGTCGAAGCACGATCTCTGGTGAAGCAGAACATAAGGTCACTACCGCTCCAGAGGTCACTTCATTTGCCACAGCCATTAGTCCAGAAGGACGCATCAGACGCCCCCAGTAGACCTGGCAAAATTGTTCAGCTTTTGTTGATACCCACTTCTCGTCAACATCAGTGAGAAAAGTGGTAATGAGCGTTTCTTTTAGCTCATCCCGGGTCATTCTCTTCCCCATGCATCTCAGCGCAGGCAGTGTCATTGTGACGATCCGGCGACTGAATGTTCTGTAGCCAAATGCAAAGCGCAAGAAAGGGATAAAGCTGTCATGCCGTGTTAGTGTGCCGTCAAAATCAAAAACAGAGAGCATACGGGGCTGAATGACATTCATCGTAATCTTCTTCCTGGAAAAATGGCGGAACTGCTTCCAACAGGTTTACTATACCATTCAGGCAATATTATCGTCATTGGGCCACAGAAGGTGAAGAAAGTTACTTTTTTGATGTTCGATTCACTCAGCAAGGCAAAGGTTCGTCACTTACCCCCAGTTTTCTCGACTCCTCGCTCGGCTGTCACCGGCTCATTCTTCGCAGCACTTGACAATTTTAATACCGAATACATCGCGCCGGTGGCGACGGTTCCAGTAATAATAGAAAACAGATACATCCGACGTAACCTACCGTATAGGTGATTGCCAGGACAAATAATCCGCCGTGGTGCCATTAAGGTACAACCAAAGAACACGACAAACCATCAGCTAATGCACCGCCAACCATGGTCGACGGGATAACCCTAAAAGGGTCACGAGCGGCAAAGGGGATTGCTCCTTCGGAGAATCAGGGATGGCACCCGACACTATCTGCACTTCTGTGACGGAACGACTAATTGAGCGAAGTCTTACCACCAGAATAATTGATCTGTTTTAACACACCAGTGATCTGGCAGTATCACCGAACAGAGACCTAGGGGAAAATGTAAATTTTTCCCGACTGTTTTTCGGACAAAAACTTTTCACAATAATATAGATATGACTAATAGGGCAGGGGTTAACGTTTCAGACTGGCCCTGAAATCTGCCGGATTGACCAGTACCTGGTTGATGGCCCTGAATTGCTCCTGAACTCTGACCTGTGCCCGTCGTTTGGGCATCTTTTTACTCCTGCCCCGTTTTCCCTCCCGTGACAGGTCATCCATCTTTTCCTGCGCCGACTTCAATACTGCACCAAGCCCTTGTCATAGTTGGTTAAATGATAATTGCGTTGTTTTTTATGAAGACCGCAAAATGCTGTCTTCCACATTATCAATGTAACGCTGCTAGATATCGGCAGCTTGCCAATGCATTCCGTCTCACAACATAACAGTCCAGGAAAACATCCGCAGCCCCCAAATAGACATTAGCATTGAGATCCTACAGCTTATGTCGAAGCTAAGTTCAGATGTCAGGGGTAGGACAAAGCTGAAATGTCCGCTCTGTGGCAATAGCAGACATCCATACAATTATGTAAAATAAGATAGTGGGTCAGAACCCATGTTAGTCCAGCTCATCTATAGCTGAAATTACGATCACTTATAACTGCTAGCAAGCAATGTTCTTTTGAAACTCAAATTGATACAACAAAACCGATTGGTTACATAATCGATTATCCAAATATAAGGCATTTCAATGGGAAACTACGGGGTTATTAAATATATCGTATTGTTTGGTTTGTCCGGGGTAATGTTAGCTATGCTAGTGCTCTTTGTTTCCTCCATAGCATATTATTTCTTTACGCATAATAAAGGAGTTCTTCAATATGTAATTAAAACTATTTCCATAGGCCTTGTAACTATTCCAGTCGCAATAATACTAATCGTTGCACTCGTCTATTATGCTGTCTGGCAAAAAGGGGTTTTAGCGGCATGGCGTTTTATATCATCCCCGACTAAAGGAATAACTGTGAATGAAAGTGCTAATACTGAATCAGAAGATGTGATTGTTCACCTTGTTCATGGAACATTCGAGCCGAATGCGTCTTGGACTCAACCAGAGTCGGAAATGTGTAAATCAATTAGATCAAGAAATCCCAATGTTGGTATATCTCGATTTATATGGGATGGCAAAAACTCTGCATCATCTCGTAAGCAAGCGGCAGAACAATTAGCAAAGCATATTGAAAGCTCCCCTGCAAAATATAACTATATTATTGCCCATAGCCATGGGGCAGCTATTGTAAGAGAAATGTCTTATTTACGAGATGATATTGCACAAAAAATACAAGGCGTATGTCTCTTGTCGCCACCGTTCATCTTTCGATGTAGAATAAAAAGAACGTCAGGTACTTTAATTAATCTTATTGATATCAGCGGAGCTTTGGCTATTCAATTGTTACTTGCAGTGTTTTTAGTTCCTTTCGATCAGTATAATATTAATTATGCTGCAGCGATTTTTTTGTTTCATTATTTGCAGAGATAATGATTTCCAAAAAATATAAAAGAGAATTTTTGCAGGAAGTTGAGAATAGCGAGTGCCGTGAAGCGGTTGACTTTAGGAAAATTGAGATTTATCACGCAATTGGTGATGAAGCAGACTCAGGCTTGAGATTTGTAAGTTCACTTCATGAAGGATGTTTTGCAATTCTTTCTCAGTTAAAAAAAGCTCAAGTAAGTCATAAAAAGCTAACGCATTGGTCAGCA
This sequence comes from Klebsiella sp. B345, assembly GCF_051131735.1. Taxonomy (NCBI): domain Bacteria; kingdom Pseudomonadati; phylum Pseudomonadota; class Gammaproteobacteria; order Enterobacterales; family Enterobacteriaceae; genus Klebsiella; species Klebsiella sp. B345. The sequence continues at coordinate 178,223 of NZ_CP180444.1, read as the reverse complement.
GTTTTAAGCTATCTACTTTATACTTTCATGAGCATATTAATATGGTTCTTCTATCCTGAAGAAAAATCATGGATTTTAGTATTTTTAGTAAGCCTTTTACTAACCATTATTTCACACACTTGGCAACGTTTGAAACCATCGAAAGATATCCCTCATGTTTTACTTATTGCCGCAATACCAGTTGCAATTTTTTCATTTTGGTTGGCTGTAGCCAAGGCCATAGCTTATGGGGATTTGCGATTGATATTTTGCCCCGACGTTTTTATTTTTTCATCTGAAACTCCAGTTGGAGATCATAAAATTATTAAGTTTGCTCCACAAAACGATGGGATGCTAATACACTCAACACACTCACACCCGGAGGCTATAAAAAATGTTTCCGAATGGTTATATTGTTTTGAGTATGAAAGAAAAAATGGCTAACCATAGCTTGATACAGCTACCACAAACCAATTTATAATATACTCCCCTGCTAAGTTTGCAGGGGAATTACAAATATAAAAACTTAATACCGCCTTGTTCTAGATTATTCCATAGCACCTAAATTATGAAAGACGCGATCGATAAATTACAGAAAGCCTTGAAAGAAGAAGGCTACGCACCACGTTAAACCCAGACAGTGATTACGGCCAGAGCTTTAGGTTAATCAGGCAGAGCAGGGGACTAGCGTTTCAGACTGGTCCTGAATTCCTCCGGGTTAACCAGAACCGGATTAATTGCTCTGAGCTGCTCCTGAATTCTGGCCTGTGCACGTCGTTTGGGCATCTTTTTACTTCGGCCACGTTTACCATCACGTTCAAGTTCATCCATTTTACTCTGTGCCAGTTTAAGAACGGCGCCAAGGCGTTTGTTATCAACGATTTGGCCCTGATCGACACATTCCAGTTTGTCGAACACCTGATATTTGAGTGAACGGTAACCGTATTTGAATGCCAGCGTGCCGTCTGGATAGTCGTAGACTGTTATTTTCTCACCAGCGATGCGAGTATTTTCTTCAGTAGACTCAACCAGATATATCATTTTGTCATAGCGGAATGTCAGCGATTTAGACAGCTTACGCAGTTCCTGCCAGGCAAAGATATCATCCAACTCTTCGTGGCTTTCAGACACGGGTCGATGCAGATCTTTGGGGTATTTTGAAGGTCTGGCAAACCGACGATTAAAGTCAGCAATACAGCTTGCGTACCGTCTCTTTGGCCAGGTACAGCCCATGAACCTCGGCGAGCTTCTCACAGGCTAAAGTTGGACCAAAATCAGAGTAGCGCTCGCGGATAATACGAAGTGCACGTTCAGCGAGGCCCGGTATCAGTTGCCGGTTGCCAGGCTGGCCACGCCGACGGTTAACAAGTGAAAGTGGTCCATGTTCACGGTAGCGCTCCAGTAACCGTCGGCAGTGTCTGTCAGAAATCTCCAGCCGGCTGGCCGCGAGACGCGTAATGAGTCGCCGGTCGATAACATCCTGAAGGATCCTGAGTCGGTTCACATCGTTCATTGAGAAAAACTCCGTTTCGTATGCCGTCATGAATCTCATCCTTTGAAAGCAGCGATCGCTGTGGAGAGACTGTAGCGCGGACATGTCTATTTGGTCAGAGGCGGACATCTCAATTTAGCTGCTACACCTTAAGTGCGTATAAGATTGATTATGTTAAATTTAGTCCGTCGTTCATTTAGTTCATAACCGCCCACAGAATACGATTAATCATACACTTACCGATCCCTCTATCTTCTTCTTGCAGGACATGATGTTTGTTTGTTGGTTACTTTCTTCATACATATACTAAATAGCTGCGTCTAATACCGCTACACTTTTTGCAGAAACCAGCGCGGCCAAAGGCCGTGGTTTGCCTGCAGCTGGTGAATATACTTGTCGGGCGCGTAGCTTCTTACTCCCCTGATACTGAGTTGTGCCAACGTATTCTCCTTGTCACTGAATTTTATTAGCCTTTCATCGTAACGCACATAATTGATGCCGCGCCGGGACATACGGCACAAAATGTAAAATCATCCTCAGCTACCAACGCGCCTATATGTTGCGCCGCACCTCATAACCTGCCGTGCAGGGCTGAAATTAACGATTAATTCATGAATTTTGTTGGTACAAATGTGAACATGCGGTGGGGTCAAGGCCACCCGTTTCCGAGTGGCCTTGTAACTTTATTACCATGATATCTGAACGATAGGTAGATGCACTTATACATCAACCTTACACTTCCTCCAGATACCTTGGTTTCACCCTGAACACCGTGTTACATGGCCTTGTCGAGGCTCAGATCGGCTACCACCTTATTGAGATTCTCTTCCTCAGGCTGCCAGGTGAGCTTAAGTTCTGAAGGAGAAAGAGCCCTTAATATAACGGAACTATTTCTAAACCGTTGTTAGAGACTTGCAATCAAATGCAATAATTTCACCATCTGAAATTGTTATAATCAAATCAGAATTATTATTAAGGATGTCTTTATGGCTAACATTCAATATAGTGGCCGCCGGGAACTTTTCCCTTATGTTCCTCATAACATTATCTTCATTAAAAGAATCAAGTGAGGATGTTATTTCATCCAGAATGATAAGTTTAGGATCTCTAAGAAATAACCTAGCCAGTGATAGTCTTTGCTTTTGCCCGCCCGACAAGGTTTCACCATTATCCCCCAGTTTCAATGATAACACATCATTGTTTATTGCGAGAAAATCATTAGAGAGACTTGCCAATCTAATTGCATCCAACAATTCTTCTTTTGAAGCAGTGGGTTTTGCAATCCTTAAATTAAATTCCACGGTATCCATGAATATACATTCATCTTGAGTAACGAAATAAATTACATCACTCAACTCTCTTTCACTTATTGAATTAATATCAACATTATTAAGAAATACAGTTCCATCTTTTGATGGCAACTTTCTGGAAACAATATTTGCCAACGTTGTTTTTCCGGAACCACTGCGCCCCTTGATAGTAACAAAATCACCAGATGAAATACTTAGGTTCATATCATTAATTAATTTAAAGTCGCCATAATGAAAAGATAAATTTTTTATTTCAATTTCAACACCTTCAAGGTGATGGCTAAAGCCAGTCAGTTCCGAACTCTCTTTATTGGTTTTATTAGAAAAGAAAGGACTTAACGTAGAAATAGATTGCTTAACCTGACTTAGCATGGCCCCTATATTATCCAGTGGTGAAGACAACAGAAAAATGTATGATGAAATCATTACGAAATGACCTATAGTCACTTCATTATTTATAGTTCTAAATAAAGTCAAAAGAAAAGTTGCGCTAAAAAACAATAATGTTAAAAGTGAAGTTGAACCAATAAGAAGTGAATTTTTTTCCAGTATTTTTTTGGATTGCAACGTCTTCGAGGAGATAGTTAGAATATCTTTTAAAGAAGTAATCAAAGCTATTACAAGATTTCGCAGCAGAAATGTTCTTAACACTATCAGATAATAAAGTATACGCATGCACCCCTGATTTCATTAAATCCCCCCTGAACTTTATAACCCCTTTAGTTAACATATGATTTACTGAAATAAAAAATAATATATAAATTAAAAATATACTTGCAACCAAGTGATCACCGGAGAGCACAATCACAAAAATACTAAAAAAAAACTGAAAAGCAGGAGGTATTATATTAAATGCCATGTTATTTATTAAGGCGTATAAATCATTTGTTAAATTATTCAATTTTTGCGCCACACTTCCTATGTTTTCGTCAGTATCTTTAACCTGTTCTTTATTATATAGCTCGGCCAGGAATTTATTGCTTACTGATGATAAGCAACTGATTCTTAACATGCTTTGTAAGAATACAGATGTAAAACTTACAACTTTGGTTATGGTGATCAAAAATACATAACATATACCAAGCCAAAGAAGGAAATTTACCCCCCCAACATTAATATATTGACTGCTGGCAAGGTCGTTTGTTATTTTAGACATTAACACAGGAGAAAAAGAGACTGAACATATTGAAACAAAAGACAAAAAAACAATTGCGAATACAGAAAATTTTGCTTTCTTAGAAAGCAATGGAAACAACCCTTTAAAAATCACAATTAAATCCTTCATTCCTTTTCCTCTAACGCATTTTTAAACACAACAAGTTTCGCGATACGAATTATACACTCATAATCACTCTGCAAAGACACGCTTGAATTATATTCTAATGAATTCAAGAGGCGTTGAACATCAACACCTATCATCTCTATAAATTCTTTATTATCTAAAAATAACGTTGAAATATAACAGTTACTTTCCATAAGTATTTTAAAAATCAGTTCTGATGATGACCGTTTTCTTTTTTATAAAAGTAACCACAATTAAATCTATCATTACCTTCCTGTCTGACGTGAATTCTGTCAAAATGAGAGTCAAAAGTATCTTCATACTTCATAGACATCTGAGATGCTATGACGCTGTTGAATAAATATGGATAAACCACAAGGGAATAATCAGCCATCGTAAACTGACTCCCTGATATCAAACTGATTAACTCGCTAAAATAATCAAACCTTGCGGTTCTGTGATCAAGGCTTTCTAGCCATGGATGGGAAATAGGTATATCACATTTATTTTCATCCATCCAATTTACTAATTCCACAGAAGAGACTGTGCTTGTTAGTGAGTGAATTATAGTTTCAAATATATTTTTACCTTTTAATATTGAAATCTCATGTGCTTTCTTAAAGGCTAATGTTAATTTTCCTTTATGAAAACAATCTCTGATTATCTTTATTGAAGGATTTTGAACAAAAACACTATCCCCTCCATGTCCACTAAAAATACACTTTGTACACTCTTAGTTTTATTTATATACACTTCACTATTTGTGACTTTATTATTAAATAATTTTACATATCTAGGGTTGTTAAGTAAGGATCTATTATTGAGCGGTATTATCTCTGATCTCTTTGTATGTAAAACTTGGCCATTTACACTGTAGTAATTACAAAGATATCTGAAATCATCAATTTCAGAGTCATTCTGATCATTTTCCGGACCTATATGGTAAGTTGTGAAATCATACTTTAACTCTTTAATTATAAAAAACAAATAAGTTGAATCTAAACCACCGGATAAATAAAGATTGATATCAGAATATGAATTCAAAATGGTTTTTACGGCGTCCGAAACAATCTCTGTAAGAGCATCAGGTGTTTTTTTTTGGATAAAAGGCTTTCCGCATAACAATGCTTTTATTATCAAATATATATACTGTTCCTGAGTGTGTTTTTTTTATTTCATTATAAAGCGTATTTTCATTAAACCCATCTCTGTTGTAGATAAAGTACTTACAATACTCTATATCTAAAGTTTTATTTTTTGATAAAGAAGTTAATAATTGAAAACTTGAAGATATACATATGTTGTTATTTTTATCTTTGCAGTAAAAATTTCAATCCCACAATACAAGCTTGTGGTTATCCGGACCGAATCAGAGATATGAACAAAACAAAAAAACCACTACAAGATTTCAAGTCACGCTCAATATTTTGCAACGGACATGGTTCTTTCACATAGTTTTCCAGTTTAAACTGAATTCCATTACTTGAAACAACCCCAAAAATCATATATATTTCATTATTTATTATGCACGTCTCAAACCCTTCAGATTTATATGCCCAACCCGAATTTTTCTTAAGGTCTGCTTCATCACTTTCAATATGTCCACTTGATATAAAAAGCATGCACTCTCCCTTTTTTAAACAACTAATATCACTGACAACCTCTCCCTTAAATCAGGCTCATCGTTTATAATCACACCATCAACTTCGACCCATGCATGGCTATAAAACGGCTGCGTTCTTACCCCAATAACCACAACGGCCGGAATAAAAAACTGATTGAGCTTATCAGCTAAAAAATATGAGTATGATAAACAATTACTATTTTTCGATATTAATGGGAAAATTATCCGTAGATAAGCTTTGTACTTTTCGGTTAATTCCTTGATGGATACATTTCTTTTTTTTGCTTTTTTCCTTGTTTTATTTAACCCTGCGACAACACCAATCAGGCCTTGACTTTCAATTTCTTTAATGCGAAATTTTAGCTCCATAATGCAAATTAATAAATCTAATTTAATTAAACCCTTTACATCTGGTTGAGGTGTAAACCACCGTTCCTCAAGAAAGCCACCATATGAACACTCATTTTTTTTTGCACATATAAGATAACTCCCTGTATTTTCAAGATTGTTTTTAGTAATTAACCCCAGGTACTCGGATGCACTATTGAATATTTCATCAGCCGCAGAGTTGTTTTTTATGATGGTAAATTCATCTTTAACAACATCTAACATTATGACATCTTTTTTATACCTTGCAAATCTTAACATTCAATATCCTTGTAATAAAAGGCCAAATATTATTTTCAGCCTTTTTTTATTACGATTGCATTAGTTGTCAAAAAACACATTACAAAAATCAACCGTATCGATTACCTTGACTCGCATCTACAGGACCTTCACCGTTTGAAAAATATTCTGGAATACCGCCATCCCCTCCCTTCGTTAAAAGGCTTGCTTTACCATTTACTTTGAATGCGATAATGTTTTCAGAATACACTTGAGAATTCTTTTTATCGATGCTTTCATATTTGTCTTTCTTTACAACACTCATTCTGACCTCCATTTATTTGTAGTAATCAATCTACTTATTATAAATTATTCAGACATAGTCAAGTGATTATCATTCTCAATTGCGGCTTGGAGATAATTTGGTATAAAAGAGCTATTTTTGTTTCTTTTATTTAAAAAAAGATATATATTTCAATTTAGTGTAAGTTTAAAGAACAAAAAAATAAAACTGTCTTAAATTACATATATAACAGTTGGTTAGGTTAGTTCATGATATTATTTCCCCTTACTTGCAGTCATCTTCTTGACCATAAGCTTGAGAGAAAAACGAACAGGGAGAATCATCAGTAGAGCCATTTGCATTCTCTGATTTGCTCACTAAGTGAAATGCCTCTTCAACTTAAGCAGGGAAACGAATCTTTGGGTGCAACCCGGACTAGTGCTATGCGCGCTTTTCACTCCTCAGTAGCTGGAACCTACTAGCTATCGTTTTCAACGACACAATAAGCATAACTCGCAGGGTCAGTCATACAGATCGCAGGCTAGGCTGGCATTGAGAGATGAGCAGAACGATGTCGCTCGCGATATGTGGGCTAACGCGTTGAGTTCATTTTTTAAAAGTGATTCCCAGGATGAAATGTTCCCGATTTCAGCTGATGAGGCTCTGCCGCATTAAGGAGTCATCAGGTAACATGCTGTTTTTTCTTTTGATGTTCGCTGTCCATGTCTTTGGGGTTCTACGCCGGAACCCCAGATTTTTCCGTTACCGCAGTTTCAACCCGGTAACCAGCATATCCAGGTCAATAATTTCATCGTTGGTGACAAAGGTGTAATGTCCGTTCAACTGCATATTCGCATGCTGACCCTGTCTCACATACACTGTTTGAAATCGTTTCTGAAGCAAAAACATCGGCAATGAATGAAGGATAACAGCACAAAATACACATTTACATATTTAAATGTATAAATACAATGTCACTACTTTATCACATCAAAGGATGTTTGTTATGTCATCACTTTTTAGCCCCTTAACCCTTGGCGACCTCCAGCTACGCAACCGTATTGCTCTTCCTCCATTGACCCGCTGCCGCAGCAATCAGCCGGGAAATATCCCCAATGATCTGATGATGGAGTACTATCGACAGCGTGTCAGCGCGGGCTTTATGATCACGGAAGGTACGCAGATTGAGCCTCGTGGTCAGGGATATGCCTGGACTCCAGGGATCCACAGTGAAGCGCAGATCGCTGGCTGGAAAAAAGTGACTGATGCCGTCCATCAGGAAGGCGGTACAATTTTTTGCCAGCTCTGGCATGTCGGTCGCGTGTCACATAATACTCTTCAACCCGGGATGCAATCACCCGTCGCTCCTTCAGTCGTGGCTGCAACCGGTGTAAGAGTATTTATTGAAACAGGACCCGGAGTCGGTATGCTGACTGCTCCCAGTGAACCACGAGAACTCTCGACTCAGGAGGTGAAAGAGATGGTAGAGCTTTATCGTATCGCAGCAGAAAATGCCAAAAAGGCGGGTTTTGATGGTGTTGAGCTACACTCCGCTAATGGATATCTGATCAACCAGTTTATTTCTGAACATACTAACTTCCGTAACGATGAATATGGCGGCTCACTTGATAATCGACTGCGTTTCCTGCGCGAAGTAACCGAGGCAGTCAGTTCGGTGTTTGGTAGCCATCGCGTCGGCGTACGTTTTGCCCCCTTGTTTTCGAGCACAGATGAGGAACGGGTTTACCTGGGACTGGTTGAAAGCGATCCTCATACTACTTACATCCGTGCAGCAGAAGTTCTGAACGAGCTTGAAGTAGGCTATCTGTCAATCGCAGAAGCTGACTGGGATAATAGCCCAGAGATGCCAGAGAGTTTCCGAGTTGCACTTCGTGAAACTTTCCAGTCTCCCATTATGTATTCTGGTCGTTATACTCAGGAAAAAGCCGAACGTATTCTGGAAAAAGGCTGGGGTGATTTGTTTGGCTTTGGTCGTTCTTTTATCGCTAACCCGGATCTACCAGATCGGATCAAGGCAGGTTATCCGTTAAATAACGTGGACCAATCCTCTCTGTATGGTGGTACTGAGAAAGGGTATACTGATTATCCTGTTTATTCTTCCTGATGTTTGTGAGGCGGCATGTCACCGGAAAATGCCATTAAGTTACTGGCCAACCCCACCCGAGTTGCTGTGCTGAAGTGGTTAAAAAACCCTGAAGAAGCGTTTATAGATTATTCTCAGCTCTTTCCATTCGAACAATATGGCGTCTGTGCCAGTCTCATCCAAGACAAGGCGGGTTTATCGCAACCCGCCACCTCATTATGCCTTAAAAGTCTTCATGATGCGGGTCTGCTTGAAGCCAGCAAAGTGGGTAAATGGACTTACTACCGTCGATGCGAACAGCGTATACGCGAGATGATCAGTGTTATTACCCTCACGCTGCAGGAGTTATAACATGGATGCCATCCTTTTCCAGATAATCTCCAGCGGTAATAGCTACAGCGAACTTCCGGTCCTCACTCACAGCGGAGCTCCAACCTAGTAAACTTGTCCGCTTGGTGCTGTGAGTTCAACTGATGGATGCAACACACTGGTTGAACCGCTCTGCGGGTGATTCATAGTTTAGTGTTTTTCTTGGTCTCTCGTTGAGCTGTCTGGCAACACTGTTTAGTCTTTGCTGGCTGTGAACCGATAAGTCAGTTCCTTTTGGAAAATACTGTCTGAGCAATCTGTTCGTATTTTCATTTGATCCACGTTGCCAGGGGGATTGAGGATCACAGAAGTAAATCTGAATGTCTGTCGCTACAGTAAATCGCCTGTGGCTGGTCATCTCAGCCCCCCGATCCCATGTTAATGTTTTATAAAGCTCGGCAGGTAATTCCCGGGCTTGTCTGATGAGTGCAGATATTACCGTTATGGTCTTGTTGTCCCTGATTTTAGCCAGCATAACAAAGCGAGAATGACGTTCTACGAGGGTGACGATATAGGAGTTTTTTGAGCCCTGGATCAGGTCACCTTCCCAGTGACCTGGTATGGCTCTGTCTGTGGCTTCAGGCGGCCTTTCGCTGATAGGTATCGCATCCGGGATTGACCCTAATCCTTTCCCTTTAAGTGATGACGTTCTGGATCTACGCACCGCTCTTCCACTTCTGAGGCATTGCTGTAGTTCTTTTTTTAATGCACCCCGGGTTTGTATAAAAAGCGTTTTATAAATCGCTTCGTGTGACACATGCATTTCCTGGTTATCCGGATAACAGCGTTTTAGCCAGCCGGCGATTTGTTCCGGTGACCAGCCCTGATGCATCTTCTCTGCAATGATTTTACACAATGCGGGGCTTTCAATTAGCTTGCAAGGCTTTGGTCTCAGGGCACTTTCCCACGCAGCAGCATACGCTTTTGCTGCACGATAGTGTTTTACACCTCCGTGCCTCTTGACCTCACGGCTAATCGTTGAGGGAGCTCTTGATAATTTGGCCGCGATGTCCCTGATGCTACGTTTTGCTACCAGCCCTCTGGATATCTCTTCCCTTTCATCAAGCGAAAGTGCTAACCGGTGTCGCTTTCGGACAGGGGGACGGTATCCACCAGTCTGGTGGATAGTGGGCATGATAGAAGAATGATATCTGTCGAAAATTCTGGCGATATCATGCAGGGAATCACCTTGCTTGTACCTGTCCCAGATAATCGTTTTCTGTTCTGGCGTGTAGTAAATGCGAGTTCTTCGTTTCATGGCAACGTCCCCCCTAGATTAAGGATAGCGTTGCATCGACCCGTTGAACTCACAGCCAAAAGCGGCCATTGTTAACGGCCAGATGCATGAACCAATTTAGAGTTGGTCATCCGAAGCTCTATTAACAGTGTTACAACAAGCAGGTGTATAGTGTTGTTCGCCTATACAATACAGTTAAAACTGTTCCAATAAATTGCCCTCAGTACTTCCTGGTAATCTTCGGTAGCATACGCTGGTCATCATTGGTCCCGAGCTCACTTATCTGTCTAACTTTGTCCAACCTCAATAGATGAGAATGATTAGTATTAGCGTTTTTATTTAGGGCGTTAATCACTCATGAACAACTCAACTATTAAATTTAAACAAACTGAATTAGCCAGTCTTATCCTGCTATTCACCTCAGCGGCCAGCGCAGCAGAGTCAGAGACGATGGTGGTCACAGCATCCGGATTTGAACAGCGCCTGGAAGATGCACCAGCGTCAGTGACCGTGATTTCAGGCGAGGATCTTCGTAAACGTTCTATCCAAAACTTGGCTGATGCCGTTCGTGATGTTGAAGGTGTAGCCATCATCGGCGGTGCCAATGAAAATGACATCTCCATTCGCGGCATGCCGGGAGATTACACGCTGATCCTTGTTGACGGAAAGCGCCAGAGTGGTCGCGATTCCCGGGTGAATGGCAATGCAGGCTATGAGCAGAGTTTTATCCCACCAGCGGCCGCCATCGAACGTATTGAAGTAATTCGTGGTCCAATGTCATCGCTTTACGGGTCAGATGCGATTGGCGGAGTCATCAATATCATTACCCGTAAGGTCAATAAGCAGTGGGGCGGGTCGCTCTCCTGGGACTATGCTGCTCGCCAGCATGACGACCAGGGCAATGCGGCAAACACGCAGTTTTACCTGGCGGGTCCCCTGGCCGATGACAAGCTGGGCTTACAGCTATGGGGAAACTATCTGGATCGTCAGGCCGATGATGATGTACAGAACACGAATGGCTTCAGTAAAGCAGATCATAAAAACGTAACCGGGAGGCTGTCATTCGCGCCAACCGATAATCAGGAGTTGCAGCTTGAAGGCGGCATCAGTCGCCTGAAGAACGGTGACGGCGAGAGTGCAAACTGGGCGACGCGTGAACAAAAAAATAATCGCGATCACTGGTCTGTCAGCTACGACGGCCACTGGTACTGGGGGACATCGACGGTTTCTTTTGCTCAGGAAAAAACCAGCCGTGAAGGATTAGCCAGCACTTCGCAAAGTGACATTTACGGCCGTAAACCCACCATCAAAAATAGCGTTCTGGATGCAAAACTGATCGTGCCGACCATGTACCATACCGCCACGCTGGGCGGACAGTGGCAGGAAAATGAGCTAAAAGACTGGAACCAGGGAGATGGTACACGCCAGGATCATCGCTATAGCGTGGTGCAACGAGCTCTGTTCATCGAAGACGAATGGCGGCTCGCTGAATCGTTCTCACTCACTGGTGGATTACGCCTTGATAATCACGAACAATACGGCAATCACTACAGCCCGCGCTTATATGGCGTTTGGTATGTGAGTGATGAGTGGACCCTGAAAGGTGGCGTCGCACGAGGCTTCAAGGCCCCGGAAATTCGCGCGGTAATTGAAGATTACGCGGTACTGCGCCGCAATACCTGGGCTATGCTCGGTAATCCCAATCTGAAGCCTGAAAGCAGTACCAATTACGAGCTTTCCGCAATGTGGTCGAATCGTGACGATCTATCTGCCAGCGCTACGCTCTTCTACAACGACTTCAAGGATAAGCTTTCCACTATAACGACAGATCGCCGCTGGAACGGTTATATCGTGATGGAGCGTATCAATATCGATAAAGCGATCATCAGAGGTGCGGAATTAACCGGCAACTGGGAGATAACGCCTGAGCTATCGTTAAAGGCTAACTATACCTTCCTGGATTCAGAACAGAAAAGCGGCAGCAATAAGGGGGCACCTCTTGCTTTAACTGCTAAGCATAAAGCCAGCCTGCGCAGCGAATGGGATTACACGGGACAAACGCAGTTTTGGGCAGCGGCTAACTATTACGGTAAAGAGTACGGGACCTCCGTTACCGCTGAATCGGCTCCCGATTACCTCACGGCAGATGCTGGCGTGTCTCATCAGCTTAGCCAGAATCTGGCTCTCAATGGCGCGATTTACAACATTGGCGATAAGCGTCTGAACGATGAAACCTACGGTACGGTCAACTACGGTAGAACCTTCTGGGGGGGCGTGACACTCAGCTTCTGATTGGTCCTGGCAGTAAAATCGTTGCACATAAACCGGTGGGCGAGCGATTTTTCAGGCTCAGCTCGCCGCCATGGGCATGGACGCAAGCACGGGCAATCGATAAACCTAAACCCAGCCCGACGCCAAAGTGGTATCGGGCGACACGATTATCATTCAATCGAACGAAGGGTTCGAAGACCTGCTCAAGCTGTTTCTCAGGGATACCAGGACCGTTGTCCAGAATATCTATCCTTATCTTGTTGCTCTCGGTTGTGAGTATGACAGATGCCTCGCCTGCATAGCTCAATGCGTTCTCAATAAGATTACTTAGTACCCGTTTTATCGCCAGCGGTCTGCAATTGATCGTAATCTCTACCTCTCCCTGCCAGTTGACTGACTCGCCTTTTTGACAATAACGATGCGTCAGATCGCTCAGTAACTTGCTCAGATTACAGCTGTAGGTTTTCTCCTGCGGCGTTTCATCACGGATAAAGTTCAGCGTTTCACTGACCATACTCTGCAATTCAGTGAGACTTTCCAGCATGTCATCACGAGTCTCTCCGGCGTCCATGAGTTCTATCTGCAGGCGCAGTTCTGTCAGCGGCGTATTGAAGTCATGGCTCATTGAGGCCAGCATACGGGTCTTGCCTTCCAGATGTCGGGCAAGACGTTGCTGCATCAGATTAAAGCTACCCGTCAGATCTTTCGATTCCCGCGGGCCAATGAGAGGTAGACTACCGGTCCAGTCTCCCCGACTAAGGGCATCAGTGGCAGCGGCAAGTCGCTGAATCGGCCTGACAACACGGTGAGTGAAGTAAAGACTCAGTAGGATCAGTGGTACCGTCATGATAACCAGTGACAGTGAGAGCAGCTGTATCCATGCATATGCCGGATCAAGCGGTTGTATGCCGTTCAGATAAGTCCCGTCAGGCAAAGAGAGCGTCGATCGCAGCCTTAAAGGGTCGCTATTTTCCGTGCTAAAGAGATGCCAGCGCGCCGGCCCACCATTGGAACGCTCGAGCTGAAACGTCACCTGCATGTCCGGCGTAAATCCCTTCAATTTCAAAATGGCATCACGCAAGCGCCGTTCTTCACGTCGCATGTGGAAAGGCGCCACTTCAGCATGATCTGCAATCCAGAATCTGGCACCATCCTCACGAAGAATATGTAACGTATCAACTGCAGTCAGTTGGCTAGCAAGATATGCCAGTTCAATACGCTCCACAGCCAGATTACGCGTGGCGGGAGAGAGCAAATTACCGATCAGCTGAAGGCCGCCAACGGCGAGCAGATTGGCAATCACAATTGCCGAAACCATCAGCAAACTAAGCTGGCTCATCATTCTCTGCGGCAGCAAGCGTTTTAGCTGAGGCATTCGTCGCGGGCCTCAACTTGCGAAACCAAACGGTAACCCTCTCCCCAGACCGTATCCAGCAGAACAACGCCCGGAAGCAGCAGTTGTAGGCGGTTTCGTAGACGGCTGACCTGTCGATCGATTGCCCGGTCATAAACCTCATTTCCGGGCGTTATGCAGCGATCCATCAGCACTTCCCGGCTGAGTACAGCCCCTGGGCTGGAGAGAAAAGCAGTCAGGAGCCTCGCTTCCACAGTACTCAGCTTCAGCGTTATTCCCTGTGGATTGGTGACCGTGCCGCTGACTGGCCTGTAGTTCAACCCGGAAAAGTTCATCGTACGATCGTGCCATTGGTGAGCAGCATGCTGTGGCTCATCCGTTCCCCGGGCACGCCTCAGCACGGTATGAATGCGAGCAAGTAGCTCACGCGGTTCAAATGGCTTTACCACGTAATCATCAGCCCCCATCTCCAGCCCACTGATGCGGTCGTCAAGCGCGTCCTTCGCCGTAAGAAGGATGACTGGCGTTTTGTATTTGCGCTGAATCTGTTGGCAAAGCAACATGCCATCACCGTCAGGCAGCATGACATCCAGAACGATCAGGTTGAAGGTGTTTGAACGCAGCATTGACCACATTGAAGTGGCATTATCAGCCGTGATGACATTGAGACGCTGACGCCGCAGCCATGCAGCAAGCGGCTCGCGAATTTTACGGTGATCATCGACCACTAATACTTTGACAGGAAGGGTAAAATCATTCATTGAAACTGCCGAATTAGACGTGGCTGAAAGAATGCTAATTATACAAATTAATGAGAATGAGTTTTATTTTCAATAAAAATCTTATTGGCGCCGAAATTATCAATTTACTCCAACCGACATTACTACCTGAAGGTCTTGTCTAATCCTGGGCTCAGGTCAATAACGGGATGTCTGACCCCAAAGTATTTTATGACGCATTATGTCCTTCCCTTACCCAGAACGTCTACCTAGCCACAAGTCAGTCGTGATTCCCAATTTCTGATGAGCTAAGTCCGAAAGAAGAAAACGGTGATGTTGTTCCAGAAACTCACACTGATACCTGCCACCAGGTGCCTGGACCTCTTATGGACAGGCAGTACGTGCTCCGATCAACCGGATCCATTGGACCGGTACTGAAACCGCCACCGAATGGAGCAGTTATATGGAAGGCGCGCTGCAATCTGGTGAGCGTGTCGCCGAAGAAGTTCTCCACATACTCTGTTCCCTGACTCGTTGAGGTCCTCCCATGAATCACATTAATTTACTTATCAGCGGTACACTTCGCGCTGCCACTGATGGCCGAACTTTTGAACGATGCAGCCCCTGGACTGGAGAAGTAGTAACACGGGCAGCTGCAGCCAGTCTGGCTGATACGAATGTCTGGTCGGTTATGGGACCGACCGCAAGACGAGCCCGGCTGCTCAGGGCAGCAGATGCACTGGAAGCTCGTATCCCAGAATTTATCAAATTAGGGATGGAGGAAATCGGCGCTACCCCTGACTGGATGGGCTTCAACGCGGCCTATGCAGCCAATCTCCTGCGAGAGTCCGCTGCATTAACCACCAGGATACGTGGCGATGTGATTGCCTCCGACCTCGATAATGCGCTGATGATGAGAGTGCGTACCCCATGTGGAGTTGTATTGGGTATAGCTCCCTGGTATTCACCTGTGATCCTGGCCGTACGGGCACTGGCCCCCCCCCTTGCCTGTGGCAACACAGTGGTGCTGAAAGCTTCTGAATTCTGCCCCGCAACCCACATGCTGATAGGTTAGATAAGGGCACTGATTTCTTACGGCGCAGTTCATCGTGACATAACCGGATTTCGTAAGAGCCGTCGGCAGCGGCTGACCTGATTTTCCGGTGGGCCTGCCGGATTAACCCGGGGAACGCCTCTGAGTCCCTCACGTTGTTAAGCGACAGGTCAGCGAAGATGATGTCGTGCGTCTTCGCATCAACGGCCAGATGCAGTTTCCGCCATATACAGCGTCGCTCTTTGCGGTGCTTTCTGACTTTCCATTCGCCTTCACCGAAGGCTTTCAGACCGGTGGAATCAATCACCAGATACACAATATCAACCCCGGAGGTCGCTTTAAAAGTGACACTGACCGATTATTCCGGCTTACTGACGCTGCTGTAATCCGGACTGCGAAGCGGAACACACATCAGGAAAAAATTGGAATCAATGAAGCCCTGCGCGGCCCGCAGGGTCAGACGGAATGCGCGTTAAATCACCAGAACGGTAGTGATGGCAAGGTCAGAATGGCGCTGGAGTCTTCCGCGTGCTGAAGGCGAGGATGTATCATACCACGACTTAATCGCCTCTTCATCTAGCCAAAAAGTAATGGAGCCACGGTTGATTAACCCTTGACGTAAAATCAATCCGTTACGCATCGGGATTGGTTAAATAATGCGCTTGACGTACAAAAATTTCCGGTCTCCAAACTGACCCCTATCAGATCGCCAATGCTAACTTATTATGTCGCGTTACCGTGAATCTGGTCCATTGGGTATGGGTAACCGTCATCGCGAAAGGATCAGATCTTAAAAAAGACAAGCCGGGATTGCGGAGCACAGGCTATCCTCCGCCAATCAACAGCTTGTCATATAACTCAATGCATCAAAAGAAAAAAGGCATGCAATTATATCAAGTTACACATCAGAATTTATCATTGGGATTAAAAATAATATTTTGCAGTCAACTGATAATCATCAGTCCCATTTTCTTTGCCACTTTTAGTCCGTGAATAGTCCATTTTCTTTTCCAGTGCAATGGCTAAATGGTCTTTCAGCGTAATCAATGCCACGCCACTTAACAGATATGAGATTCGCCCTGAACTATCTTTATCTTCAAAGTGATTAATTCCGCCGTAGACCTTGAAAAATCCTATAGGGGAGACATCATTAAATGTGTATCCGCTATAGGATTCGAGGCCACGTGCATTCTTATATCTAGAATTGCTGGTAGAGATGGAGTTTAAGTTTCTGAATTCACCGTAAACAACTGCATGATACCAGGGTGCTTTGTCATAAGTCACACCAGCAAGCCATCCATTAACATTGGGATGAACTGTATTACTTTCACCGTAGCCATCACTTGTTGCTGTGGTAATATTCGTATAACCATAGGCCGTACGTAGTGCCCAGTCTTTATCAACTTGCCAGACACTGCCAGCCTGGAGGAAGTAATTACGTTTTCGTCCTAAATACTCTTCGGTCGTTTGGTGTTCAGCTTCACCATAATTGATATGCCCCGTCTCGTATCCATACATAAGACCAAAAATAACAGGTTTACTATGTGAATACCAGGCAACTGAACGATTAGGACGAGCATAACCAAGGACGGTATTATTGCCATAACCGTTGAAGGTACCCTGTGCTTTCGTACCGTAACCGATATAACGGTCGGTTGTTGTTCCTACCATGGTAAATATTAGCGATTTTTGTTGACCAACGCGGAATTCACCCCATTTGTCACTGTCTAATTTATAAAACAGGAAACGTTTTGTAAGTGCCAGTTCACCTTGATGATAGAATGGGTCATAGGCCCACTCGGTATCAAAACCAGCACTCCATTCATCATTCAGCTGATATTTATAAACTAACCGCAAACGATGTCCCAGGCTCTCTGCTTTTTTGCCGTAGGTTCTGACATGGTTATTCCAGATAAAAATACCTTGACCATGAAGCTCTAACTGTTGCGTATCACTACGATATAAATCAACAGCACCACTGCTAAATGATGTACATGTAATTACGGCCAGCAGAGGAAATAACATGGTTCGAGGTAAATTAAACCTAGTAATAGGTATTATATTCATAATATCTCAACATTATTATCTATAGGGGATATTTTTCAAATACACGCTAGCGTGTATTTGAAATGTGTTTGCGTGATGTTTTTTAGCTAGATCATTTCTTCATTGTTTGTTTTTGAATTAATAAACAACATACAAATAAACCCACCAATTAATATCAGCGCTGCCAGAGCGTAGTAAGCATAATCAAAGCTGCTCCCTGATTTATCAACGATATATCCAAGGACAATAGGAGCAGTAAACCCCCCTAATGAAGAGATAGCAGTTATTAATCCCATGGTTGTGCCGATATTCGCCTCAGGAATAATTTTGTGAGGTAAGTTCTTAATGGTAATAAAGGTGAACATAGAGGTAAATGACGAGATGCCAAAGGCAATCACTACTAACGCCAGGGAATGTGTTATGGCGAAAGAGGCATAGCAGCAGGCTGACACAATCGCACTTAAGAAAATAAACAGCGATTCACGGTTGTTAAAAAATTTACTGGACAGATAGCCGCAAAGCGGTGGTGTGGCGATAGTAAGGAAAAAGATAGTTGTCTGAATCGAACCGATAGTTACCAGATCCACATCAAACTTACCTTTCAGAAAGGTCGGGAACCATATAGAACCGTTCAGTACCATATTGAAGGCAAAAACACCGATAGAAAGGACCAATACATTTTTGTTCTTCAGTAATGATAGTGCACCGCTGTTTTTAACTTCCGATTTTTTCTTCTGCTGTATTTGATGATTCTGTTCCGCAGACTGAATATTTTTAAGGAACAGAACGATTAATACGGCTGAAATTGCATAACAGAGGGCTACAGAATAGTAAGCATAGTGCCAGTCAACGGCGATAATGCGCGAGCCCACATAAGCCGAAATCAACCCACCAACACTCCCCCCCATAAACCAGACCGATTGCACCATAACACGCTTATCTTTGTCATAGTTAAGTGCAATAGCTTTGGCAGAAGAAGAAGGAATACTACCGTGACCAACACCAAGTAAGAAACGAATTAAAATAAATAGAATAAGGACTGAAGCAAAGGGGAACACTGCGCAAACGATAGCGGAGATAATCATACATCCTAGAATGACTTTTTTATAACCAAAACGGTCTGATAACATTCCTCCAGGCAGACTGACTAACGCATAGCCTAATGAGTAAGCACTCATCAACATTCCAAGTTGGGTTTTAGTGAGATTAAACTCCTCACTGAGCGGTATAGCGACTAAAGATATAAGGTTTTTATCAATCCACATGGTGGTGTAACCAGCCATAAGAATGATCAATACATGATATTTTCTTATATAGGAAAGCATTAGTATTACCTATTTTTCAATATTGTTGATTGATTGTATGAGAGCTTTATTTATTTCCGGCTTACTACTTTTAATATCTTCCATATATATAGACAATGGTTTTTTTTGTCTATTACTATGGGTAATATTGATATCTTGGTGTAAATGTGTACTCAATCTTGCTGTGTTACATGTCTGTTTGCATTGTGCTATTTATTAGTAGATAGTGGTAGGGTCCGTGGTTAGAAATCCGTATCTTATTGGGCATAAACATGTGTTAACAACGAGTTGAGGGTTGTAGTATGAGCGAACTTTTACATGAGCCTATCGAGTTCGATCGCGTGCTTGGAGTGAAGTACCGTAAGATTAATTACCACGGACGCCCATGTCCGAAGCATTGGCACGATAGCTTTGAATGCCTTTTTGTCACCGGTGGTGCGATGGATTTCTACCTTGATGGTAATCAACATCGACTGCAACCAGATGATCTGATCTTTATTAATCCGAGAGAAGTTCATGGGCATCGCTGTATTGAAGAAAATACCAGTGCACTGCTACTGCAAATCCCGGAGCACTTCTTCAATCAGTATGCTGATCAACAACAGTTTATTTTTTCACGCTGTTTTATCGACGCCATAGGTGACAAAAAAGATGTCCGCGCTAAATTAGTCCATTTATTCCTGCAACTCGATGAGCTGCATGAAGACAAAACCCTGGGCTATGACCTGAAGATAAAATCACTGATTTTTGATTTTATTTATCAGTTGGTGAGTTCGGGGGTTATCTTGAAGAAAGCCGAAGTAACAGCAAAAAGTGAAAAACATATTGTCAGAATTAATAAGGTGATTCGTTTTATTGAAGAAAACTATAGTGAAAGGATAACTCTGGAAGATTGTAGCCAACTGATCCATGTTGACCCAACTTACTTTTCACGGTTTTTTAAGAAATATGCAGGTGAAACCTTCAGTCGCTATCTTAATTACTATCGTCTGAATAAAGCATATATTGGTCTGTTAAATACCGATCTTAGCATTACCTTGCTGGCAGAAAAAAATGGCTTCTCTAACTATAAGTTTTTCCTTAGCTTGTTTAAAGATCGATATCATCACACCCCACATGAAATCCGTCGAAAACTGAGCGCAGAACGTGATTTTGGTGTCGTGATTGTGAGCAATGATCACTCCACTTTTCAAAAAATGTATTGTTCCCAACCACTGTCGCAATGAAGCGGAAATGTCAAAATTACCCCTTAAACAAGTCAAGTTATGCCCTTACAATGCATATGTTTTTCACTAATATAGAATTGTGGTCATGTATGAATTACGCTAAGAGTTGAGTTCAACAACGACTTTATTCTTATGTCACTATTGAACAATCATTTCATTTATCATAAAAGGAGTTAGGGATGAGTCATAATTTTCCCCGTAATTTTTTATGGGGTGGGGCTATAGCCGCAAACCAGGCTGAGGGCGCATTTGATATCGACGGAAAGGGATTATCCATTGCGGATATCACCTCCATTGATACACGTATGGATAAAGCCGATATTTATAAAAACCGACGCGTCAACAGTGAAAAAATTGCCCAAGCATTAGCCAATCCAAATGAAGATTTTATTGTCTATCCGAAGCGCTTCGGTATCGATTTTTATCACCAGTACAAAGATGACATTGCGCTATTAGCAGAAATGGGATGTAAAGTCTTCCGTACGTCCATTGCCTGGTCACGTATTTTCCCTCAGGGTGATGAAACGATGCCGAATGAGCAAGGTCTGGAATTCTATGACCGTCTGTTTTCTGAATGCCGCAAATACGGCATGGAATTGTTAATCACCATGCATCATAACGAGATGCCTCTCTACCTAGTAGAAAATTATGGTGGCTGGAAAAATAGAAAGGTTATCGGTTTTTTTGAACACTACGCCCGAACTATTCTGGCGCGTTACAAAGATGTGGTGAATTATTGGGTGCCCTTCAATGAAATGAATGCATCTCGCTTCAACCCCTATAATGGTGTAGGCTTGGTATTTGACCGTGAAGAGCACTACGAAGCAGCTTGTTTCCAGTCTCTGCATCACCAGTTTATAGCCAACGCTCTGACCATCAAAGCCGCACGTGAAATCTGTCCAGCAGCGAAAATGGGCGGAATGATTGCCCGCTTCACCACCTATCCGGCGACGTGTAAGCCAGAAGATGTGATGAAAATGATCCATGATGATCAATATAATAACTTCTATTATAGCGATATTATGGTACGTGGTTTCTACCCTGAGTATATGAGCCGCTATTTCAAAGACAGAAACGTTGAGCTGGTTTTTGAATCGGGGGATGAAGAGATTCTTGCTACCTACAAAGTCGATTTCCTATCCTTCAGCTATTACATGTCGATTATTTCCAGTCATGAAGGAAATCTTGAGAAAAGTTTTGGTAACCTAATCCGTGGTAACCGTAATCCTTATCTGGCTGAGTCTGAATGGGGCTGGCAGATTGACCCCATTGGTTTACGTATTACACTGAACCAGCTTTATGACCGTTATCATATTCCTTTATTCATTACCGAAAATGGCCTAGGTGCTGAAGATAATTTAACCGCTGATAACAAAATCCATGATGATTACCGCATCGACTACCATCGTCAACATATAGACCAGATACGCGAAGCAATTGCCGATGGGGTTAAACTGATTGGTTATACTTCTTGGGGCGTGATTGACATTATTTCCTGTGGTTCCTCTGAAATGTCCAAACGATATGGTTTTATCTATGTCGATCAGGATAACGCAGGTAATGGAAGTCAGACTCGTTACCGAAAAGATTCCTTCTTCTGGTACCAAAAAGTCATTAACAGTAATGGTGACAACCTGGGTATTTGATCTTGCAGAGGAATTAGCATGTATAATTTAGCTATTGATATAGGTGGAACTTATATCAAGTATGCCCTAGTTAATGAATATTATACTATAGTAAAAAAATGGAAAGTACCGACACGACTTTTCGATAATAAAGATAAATTTTATGATTATCTATGTGCCAATATTGAAGATATCGGCAATGTCGAACGTATTGGCGTCAGTGCACCTGGATTGATCGATAGTGAAAGTTGTGTCCGGTCCTATGCTGCACCCAATGTAAAAATTATGTTTGGCACCTCAATCAGGCAGGAAATTGAAGCACGAGTCGCGCGGCCAACTAAAGCAATTAATGATGCCAAAGCCGCAGGTGTCTGTGAGTTTCGTCTGGGTAATGCGAGGAAAAGTAAAAGCTCGGCCTGTATCATTATTGGTACCGGAACAGGAGGCTGTCTGTGCGATGAAAATGGCGTGATTTATGGTGCTGATGGATTTGCCGGAGAATTCCACTTTATTCCTTTCTGGCATGACGAAAGCCAGCAGTTATTAAAGCTTGGTAACCAGTCATCCATTCGTGGTCTTATCACCATTTATTGTAAACTGGCAGGGATCGAAACCTCTGATAGTGAGACCATCATTGTCGCATATCTAGCGGGTGATGCTATCGCTCGTCAGGCAGTAGATAAGTGGATATACAACATTGCCATTATGGCAATCAATATTATCTGTTTCTACAACCCTGAAGTGATCTGTTTCGGTGGTGAAATATCAAAAGCCCCCTGGTTTATTGAAACAGTATCGGCGAAAGTGTCGATAATATCGGATGAATATTTTAAATCACAAGTCTTTAGTACCAGGCTGGCTCCCTGTAAGTTTTATAATGATGCTAATTTACTTGGGGCATTATTACATTAGATAGCGTTTTATGATGCTCTTTTATCATATTCTCTGATGATGTGAATGGTTAAGTAATCCGTACCAATAAAATAGTGTGCTCACCAGGAAATAAGAACTGAGCTTTTAATTATGTGCGACTTTCACTAAGTGGGCACACTATTCAGTTTTGTGTTTTGTGTTTTGTGTTTTGTGTTTTGTGTTTTGTGTTTTGTGTTTTGTGTTTTGTGTTTTGGCAAAATTTTTAGTACATAATCTACCATCCTTTATCTCTGTATCCCATCGGGATAACCTGTGAATAGCGGTTTATTTATTGTATTAAACGAAAGGAGTAGATTGATGTGCACACTAACCACCATCGTAGATGATATATTCCCGCGACTACTAGCCTGGCGCCGTGATTTTCATTTATATGCTGAATCGGGCTGGCTGGAATTCCGTACTGCTACTCTGGTTGCCGAAGAGCTAAACCGTTTAGGCTATCAACTACAATTAGGCAAACAGGTCATTAATGCTGATGCTCGCATGGGTTTACCTTCAGAAGATACGCTGAAAGAACAAGAATCCCGTGCACTACAGCAAGGGGCACTGGCGCGCTGGCTACCCCATTTCTCTGGGGGGTTTTGCGGAATAGTTGCCAACCTTGAAACCGGTCGTCCTGGCCCAGTCATCGCCTATCGTGTTGATATGGATGCGCTTGATCAGAATGAGCAACAGGATAACGAACACCGCCCTTTCCGCGAAGGGTTTGCGTCGTGCAATCCAGGGATGATGCATGCTTGCGGACATGACGGACACACTGCTATCGGTCTGGGATTGGCACATGTATTCATGAAGTTAAAATCGGAGCTATGTGGAACAATCAAATTAATTTTCCAACCAGCTGAAGAAGGAACACGAGGGGCGAAATCGATGGTTGCCGCTGGTGTGGTTGATGATGTTGATTTCTTTACAGCAATGCATATCGGGACTGACATTCCGGCGGGAGAGATAGTCTGTGGCTGTCACGGTTTTATGGCAACCACCAAGTTTGATGCCACTTTCCGTGGTGTTGCATCCCATGCCGGAGCTCGTCCGGAAGAGGGGCGGAATGCACTGTTAGCGGCAGCACAGGCTAGCCTGGCTCTGCACTGTTTGTCACAGCATAGCGGTGGCGATATCCGTATCAATGTGGGGGTTTTACAGGCCGGTATTGGCCGCAATGTGGTGGCCGATTTTGCACGGATGAAAGTCGAAACGCGCGGTACCAGTAATGAGGTCAACGATTTTGTCTATCAGCAGGCACAACAGGTTCTTCATGGCGCGGCAACTATGTATGGCGTGGAACTTGATATCGCCTTAATGGGAGGTGCTGTCAGTTCACAGCCAACAGCTCCCTGGGTTGACTATATCCGCCGTCAGGCTGAAACCCTGCCTGAATTTACCTCCGTGATCGAAAGTCTTGCAACCGCGATGGGCTCAGAAGATGCAACCTACATGATGGAGCGTGTGAAAACACTTGGCGGACAATCCTCCTACGTTATTTTTGGCACCGACTTGAGTGCAGGACATCACAACGAAAAGTTTGACTTCGATGAACGGATCATGCCGGTAGCAGTTAAGACCTTGGCAACCTTAGCATTAAATATTACCAACTTTAAGAGATGAGTAAGTCTGCAGGATTCACCTAGTTTATTGACCACTATATTGATGGTCAGTAATTGCGTTTTAGAGCCATCAGTGACGCGATTTGGGATAGCCCGGAAACCTGGCTGACGTAAAACCATGCAGACTGTAATACAAACCTGGAGTGAGCTGAAACCAGGCAGCTCACCATAATAAAAGATGATGCAAACATAACTACTAAATGAGGCCAGTATCATGAGCGATACGGTAACAACATCAAACAAGAGTTCGGTGAAAATATTTAACTGGATTGAGCGTGTCGGAAATAAAATCCCCAATCCTTTTGTACTGTTTATTTATCTGATCGTGGTTTTAATGATTTCCACGGCTATTATCAGCACTATTGGGTTAACAGTAAAAAATCCGGCCACTGGTGATATTGTCAAAGTGAACAACCTGCTCAGTACTGCTGGCATCCAATGGATCTTCCCTAATGTTATTAAGAATTTCAGTAGTTTCACACCATTAGCTTCGATTCTGGCTTTAGTAATTGGGGCCGGACTAGCAGAAAAAGTGGGCTTGCTGCAATCATTGATGGTGAAGATGGCGTCACGTGTAAACCGCCGTTTTGCCAGCTACATGGTTTTATTTATTGCCTTTTTCAGCCACATTTCCTCCGATGCCGCACTAGTGGTCATGCCTCCGCTAGGTGCATTGATCTTTATCGCGGTAGGCCGTCATCCGGTTGCCGGTTTACTGACAGCTATTGCAGGTGTGGGTTGTGGGTTTACCGCCAACTTACTGATTGTAACCACAGATGTCCTGCTTTCTGGTATCAGTACCGAAGCGGCGAAATCCATCAGTGACAACGTGCACGTTAATGTCATCGATAACTGGTTCTTTATGGCGGTATCGGTGATTGTGCTTACCATAGGTGGTGCACTCCTCACCGATAAATTTGTAGAACCGCGTTTACCCCGCTGGGAAGGTGGCAGCGAGGAACGGTTGAATGTAATAACGCCTGAGGAAAACAAAGGGCTGAAAGCCGCAGGACTGGCAGCACTGGTTTTCATTGGACTGATGGCATTATTGGTGGTACCTGAACATGCACCACTGCGCGACCCGCAAACCGGATCAATTGTGCCCTCACCTTTTATCAAAGGAATTGTTCCGATCATTATTCTGTTCTTCTTCTCTGTCTCTATTGCCTATGGTGTTGCCACCAGACAGATTCAGAATGCTAATGATGTCCCAAAATTATTAGTTGACCCTATGAAGGGAATGGCCGGTTTTATTGTGATGGTCTTTCCATTATCGCAGTTTGTTGCTTTCTTTAACTGGAGCAACATGGGGAAATTTATGGCTATTGGCCTGACAGAGTTGCTTGAATCTGCGGGTGTCAACGGCGTTCCGGCATTCCTTGGGTTAATTTTTCTTTCGGCGTTTTTATGCATGTTTATTGCCAGTGGGTCTGCTATTTGGTCAATTCTGGCACCGATATTTATCCCTATGTTTATGCTCTTGGGTTACCATCCGGCATTCGCGCAGTTAATCTTCCGTATTTCCGATTCTGCGGTGATCCCTCTGGCCCCGATGTCGCCATTCCTGCCACTTTTCCTCAGTTTCCTGCAACGCTACATTAAAGATGCCCAGTTGGGGACCTATTACCGGTTAATTTTACCTTATCCGCTGATGTTCTTCACCGTCTGGACCTTACTACTGTTGGCTTGGTATGCGCTTGGTCTGCCGATTGGACCTGGGATCTATCCGCAGCTTGCGGGTTAACAGGAATCACAGACATTTTACATCCAGGCTAAGGGCATGACATGCTCTCATTGAATGAGTTATGACCTGCCGTCTGGCAGGTCTGTTTATCAGAAGGTATATTTCAGCAATATTCTGTAATTACAACAGGGAGTCGCCTAGCCCGTAGTGGAAGCTTTAGCAGTCTAATGTTGTAATTTACATGTCTTTTATTCACATTACTTGTGAAGGATTTTATATGATAAAAAAATTAATATTCTTAACCATCGGCCTTTTCGTTACCGCCGCTGCTTATAGTACAGTAAATGCTGCCCTGCCATTTTCCCCTGCCTTCTATCCTACTAATTCACCGGCGCAACAATTCATTAGTACAGTCAATTCTGATAAAACCATTACCTATCGATTATTCGCACCAAATGCTCACAGTGTTAGTGTTGTGACTGGCGCGACGCCATTCAGCTTAAAGGCACAAAAAATGTCCAGAAACAACGTTGGATTATGGTCATTAACTACAGGAGAAATGCAGCCAGGGCTCTATGAGTATTCCTTCGCTATCGATGGATTTATCATACCAGATACCGGTCGTGCTTATAATAAGCCTCAACGTCAAGTATCCGGTAGTCTTATCCTGGTCCCGGGAAGTATTCTGGATAGAAAATCCGTTCCGCATGGTGAGTTGCATCTGATTAGCTATACATCAAAGGCGTTGCAAAAAGAGAGAGAACTCTATGTATGGACTCCTCCTGGTTATACAGGACAAAACCAGCCACTGCCGGTTCTTTATTTATATCATGGTTTTGGCGATACCATCATGTCTGCTATTGCACAACTTCGTTTGCCTGAAATTATGGATAACCTGATGGCAACCGGAAAAGTCAAACCGATGATTGTTGTGCTGCCAGGTACTGAAACGGATACTCCAGATACTATTCCAGAAAACTATTTACCCGCAGAGCGCAGAAAAGTATTTTATCCGCGCAATGCAGACGCTGCAAATCGTGAATTATTTCAGGATATTATCCCTTTAATTAACTCTCGATTTGCCATCCATCCCGACTCTAATAGCCATGCTCTGGCCGGTATTTCACAGGGTGGATATCAGGTATTAAAGAGTGGCATTGGGAATCTAGGTTATTTCAGCCACCTGGGGATGTTTAGTAGCATCGGGTTATATTCGGTAGCCGACCCAATGATTAATGAGAGACTGGCTGACAATACATCTTTAAATCGTCAGTTTAAAAAATTCGATATTATCATCGGTGATCAAGATAAAGTCGTCGATAAAGATGTGGCAGCGCTTATCGAAAAACTTAAGAAAAATAACGTAATATTTACTTTTAGAGTATATCACGGTTATGACCATGAAATGCGACTGTGGCGAGAAGCTTATATCTCTTTTGTTACAGAGCTATTTCAGTCAAACGACCCGAAACAATAGATTTCACCTTATGCAGAGGTCTAATGTTGATACGCGATATAACCAGTGTTATTACCCTTAAGCTGCAGGAGTTAGAACATGGATGCCATCCTTTTCCAGATAATTTCCATGGGTAATAGCTGCAGCTAACTTCCACTCCTCAACTACAGCAGAACTCACAGCTCATAGCGGACATGCCCTCAGGGTATTTACCATAACGTCGCATTACGCGCCCTCCCAAAACACGCTCAGCGCGTTTCTGACGGCAGAACGGTAAAACAGGCAAAAAACCACCCGGAAAGCCGCCAGAAACTCAGGAGATGAATTTTACCTCAATGCTTATAAACGCACAAAAGTGCTTAGACCCTGATTCCAGTGCATTTGCCTCCCCTCACACCTAATTCCGCAACTTTTCTCAGTAAGTCATATCACTCTTTCCAGCCTTGTTACCGGATAAATCCCAACAAAAAGCACCTTTAAAAGCACACTTAAAAGATCTACAATTAACACTCAAAATGAGGAGGTAACATTATGGCATTTCAGGTTCTTACCACTACGGCAGCCAGCATTACTGAGCTTAAACGTGACCCTATGGGTACTTTCCACGCTGGAGATGGCGCTCCGGTAGCCATTCTTAATCGTAATGAGCCTGCATTCTACTGTGTGCCACCGGCACTGTATGCCCAGTTGATGGAACTCCTGGAAGATGAAGAGCTGGGAAGGATGGCTGATGAGCGAAGCGGAGAAAAGGTTATAGAGGTCAATATTGATGACCTATAAGCTGGCTTTCAACGAATCAGCGTTGAAAGAATGGAAGAAACTGGGTCATACACTACAGGTGCAGTTCAAAAAGAAGCTCAAAGAGCGCCTGGAGAACCCCAGAGTTCCGGCATCACAGCTACATGGACGTAAGGACCAGTATAAAATCAAGCTACGTGGTGCCGGATATCGCCTTGTCTATCGTGTAGAGGACGACATTGTCACAGTCACCGTTATCGGTGTAGGCAAACGCGAAAACGACGACATTTATAATGCAACCCTTAATCGCAATTGACTAACGCTGTAAACACTATTTTGGAGTGGTATCCGGCCCGTTTTCTTTCTTGGTAACGTTGGTGGCTTCACATCATCTTTGCTTTGCGTTCGTCGTGTCATCCAGGGATGATCAGCAGCAGGTTTTACGTAATATTTTGAGCACAAATCAAACCTCGCGTTATCCACACGCTCATGCACGCTCTTTTCATCATCGAGCGGTATTGGCTCAGGCCCATCAACATATTTTTCGTAGCCCAACGGCCGACTTTCATGAAGCACCGTTATTTCACCGTTAAAGTTCTCACAAACCGTGAAAAGTGCATGCCTGAGACGGTATCCCTGCCCTTCTGAACGGATCTGGTATGCGCTTGTTTTATATTGAAAGGTCAGATTTTTGGAAAGCACACGGCGGGACTGATAACAGAGTATGTAATTAAGTTCTTCCGGAGAATGAAGAATCTCCCTGTGAGCATTACCATTTTCACGGGGAACAGAAGCGAAGCGAGTGTTGTAATCTTTCACAAACTCAGACAACCACAGATTAGCTGATTCGATATCACTGATATTGCGGAGGCGTAATTCCTTAACCAGTCTGTCCTGTAAGGTCTGATTAGCTGGTTCAACCCGGCCTTTAGCCTGAGGGGTGTTAGCGTGAATTGGCTCAATCCCAAGGGTTTTAATTGCACGGGTAAATTGTGTTAATTCGCCTTCACGTTCCGGGTTATTCACACGGAAAATACTGTGTCTGTCTGAATACAGGGCAAGTGGGCGACCATATTTGCCGAGATAATCACGAAACGTTTCCATGTAAGCGCGGGTCGTTTCTGCAGGAGCGAAGCGGAGCGCCATAAGTGCACTGGTGGCGTCATCAATAAAGACAATTAATGTACAGCGGGGACCTCGTTCTTCAAACCAGTCATGCGGGGAACCATCAATCTGGATAAGTTCGCCATAGCATGGGCGCCGTTGCTGACGCTGATAAATGCGGGCAATTTTTCGGCGTCGCTCACGCCATAAACCTTCTTCAACCATCCACTTACGCAACGTTTCGGTCGACAAAGCCAGGCCATTGACCTGCTCCCCGTTGATTAACACACTGCGATGCTAGTAATGTCTTCATAAGCCACATGAGGACATCCCCATGAAGAAGCGTTTTTCCGACGAACAGATCATCAGTATTCTCCGCGAGGCCGAGGCTGGCATTCCCGCCCGTGAGCTTTGCCGTAAGCATGCTATTTCTGACGCGACCTTTTACACCTGGCGTAAGAAGTTTGGTGGCATGGAAGTACCGGAAGTAAAACGCCTTAAGTCGCTTGAAGAAGAGAACGCCCGTCTCAAGAAGTTGCTTGCCGAAGCCATGCTGGATAAGGAGGCGTTACAGGTGGCGTTGAGCCGAAAGTTCTGACGACAGACCACAAGCGGGAAGCTGCTGTAGTGATGTGTGAAGCGACGGGTCTGTCGCAACGCCGAGCCTGCAGGCTGGTTGGTTTGTCCCTGTCGACCTGCCGCTATGAGGCGCAGCGTCCGGCGGCTGATGTGCATTTATCCGGACGCATCACTGAGCTGGCGCTTGAGCGCAGGCGTTTCGGTTACCGCCGTATATGGCAACTACTGCGTCGGGAAGGCCTGCATGTTAATCACAAGCGCGTGTACCGCCTTTATCACCTCAGTGGCCTGGGTGTTAAGCGCAGACGACGTCGTAAAGGACTGGCAACAGAACGTCTGCCACTGCTCCGTCCGGCTGCTCCTAACCTGACGTGGTCGATGGATTTCGTCATGGACGCACTGGCTACAGGACGCAGAATAAAGTGCCTGACCTGCATCGATGATTTCACGAAGGAATGTCTGACAGTCACTGCCGCCTTCGGTATATCAGGCGCTCAGGTCACACGCATTCTGGACAGTATTGCGTTATTTCGTGGCTATCCGGCAACGATCAGAACAGATCAGGGACCAGAATTTACCTGCCGGGCACTGGACCAGTGGGCTTTTGAGCATGGCGTTGAGCTTCGGCTTATTCAGCCGGGTAAGCCGACACAGAACGGGTTTATCGAAAGCTTTAATGGTCGATTTCGGGATGAGTGTCTGAATGAGCACTGGTTCAGCGATATCGTTCACGCCAGGAAAATCATTAACGACTGGCGGCAGGGCTATAACGAGTGCCGGCCTCATTCCTCACTGAATTATCGGACGCCAGCGGAATTTGCAGCGGGCTGGCGAAATGGAAAAATTGAAGGTAAACAAACCGACATTACTAACTGGCGATGGTGTTTAATACTGGGGGCAAGTCACGTAATCATCAGCCCCCATCTCCAGCCCACTGATGCGGTCATCAAGCGCGTCCTTCGCCGTAAGAAGGATGACTGGCGTTTTGTATTTGCGCTGAATCTGTTGGCAAAGCAACATGCCATCACCGTCAGGCAGCATGACATCCAGAACGATCAGGTTGAAGGTGTTTGAACGCAGCATTGACCACATTGAAGTGGCATTATCAGCCGTGATGACATTGAGACGCTGACGCCGCAGCCATGCAGCAAGCGGCTCGCGAATTTTGCGGTGATCATCGACCACTAATACTTTGACAGGAAGGGTAAAATCATTCATTAAAACTGCCGAATTAGACGTGGCCGAAAGAATACTAATTATACAAATTAATGAGAATGAGTTTTATTTTCAATAAAAAATCTTATTGGAGCCGAAATTATCAATTTACTCCAACCGGCATTACTACCTGAAGGTCTTGTCTAATCCTGGGCTCAGGTCAATAACGGGATGTCTGACCCAAAAGTATTTTATGACGCATTATGTCCTTCCCTTACCCAGAACGTCTACCTAGCCACAAGTCAGTCGTGATTCCCAATTTCTGATGAGCTAAGTCCGAAAGAAGAAAACGGTGATGTTGTTCCGGAAGCTCACACTGATGTCTCCTTTCAACCATTTGAACCATTAGAACCATTTGAATGGTTCGTATGCGGGCCCCCATGCCACTTGCACAAATACATGCATATCACAAATAGTGCAATTTGCACTTAATTAGGGCAATGACTTGCACCTTCCTCTCTTTCGTACTGGCAATAACCAGCTCTAATGCGGCATTGCGATACTGGCATACTAATTGCTTGAATAATTCAATAAGTGATAAAAGCACTCAATTGCGCATCAGCCGCAATGTTTATCGGGAAATGTTAAATGGATGATAAAAAAATGCCACCGCGTACCTACATGACATTGCGTCTTGACGCACTCAACAGCATGGCCAAACAACTTGGCTCACGAAGTCATGAACAGGCACTGGGGTTGTCACTACGTGATGTCCGATTGTTGCTACTTATCCACGAGCAACCGGGACTTACAGTAAGCGAGTTGGTCGATATGTCGTTCCTGGAACGCACTATGGTATCCAAAGGCATAACCCAACTTAGCCAGCTTGGATTAGTGGATCGAAATATCATCACCGCAGATGCCCGGCAGATAGGCCTAACTCTCACCATTAAGGGACAGGATACAGCCAGAAAGGCGAGTGACATTGCGCTGGAGGGGATTGGTGGAATGCTGTCGGTTCTGACGCCCCATGAGCGCGATGTATTTGAAGTCGCATTAGAGAAAATGACGGCCAAAGTCCGAGCTGATCTGGAGGAAATGCGGCAAGAGGAAGCCAACCAGATACCCGGTGAGAAAAGGGTGAGGCGATGAGTTTATGCTCTTGATCTAAATAGTTACCGTCACTGATGACGGTTCCATGATTTTTGATTTCTCTGCGGTTTTTAATCTGCGGACTGGATACTGCTGCGCCAATTTTCTGGTGGCCTTTACACGTTACACAGGAGTTTTTATGAGTGCATCTTTTAGTCATTTGCAACAAGCGGGCTCTGCCTCACCAACCACTCTACGGCGAACGCTTACTCTGCGAGATCTTATCGCTTATGGATTGGCCTATATCGCACTGATTGCCCCATTCTCCACACTAGGTTTTGTCTGGAATGCATCAGGGGGGCTGATCGCGCTAGCCTACTTGCTGGGGGCCTGCTGCATGTATTTCACTGCCAAAAGCTATGCCATGATGGGCGAGATTCTGCCGCAAGCGGGTTCGGTTTATGGCTATGCACGCCACAGTCTGGGTGCTCTGCCAGGTTTTCTCGCAGGCTGGTTGATCCTGCTGGATTATCTGTTAATCCCGGCACTAGTGTTCACATTAATGTCTGTCGGAATGCAGACGCTGATCCCAAGTATTGATCGAGCATACTGGCTGGTGATTCTGGTTGGTATAGCTTTTATTATCAACTGGTTTGGCGTCTCAGTAACAACACGAGTCAGCATGCTCTCGGTTGTTGCTCAGATTTTTATCGTCGTAGGAGTACTGGGGCTCGCAATCTACTCGTTGTCTCAGGGAAAAGGCAGTGGTGGTCTGACACTGGCTCCTATCTACAGCGCCGCCACATTTGACCCCAGTAAAATCTTCTCCGCTACATCTATCTGTATTCTCTCATTTCTTGGCTTTGATGCTATCTCCACACTAACAGAAGAAATCAAAAGTGATGATCGTCGTGTGGTTGGTCGCGCCATCATGTCCGTTCTTTTGATATGTGCTGTCGTATTTTTCATTATTACCTGGGTACTAGGCAATCTGATGGTAGACGTGGAGATTCACGATCCTGCAACTGCCATTTTTGAACTACTTGCAGTGCAGGTCGGTCCATGGTCAGCAGTAGTGTTAGCCTGGCTAATGGCAATTGCTGTTGGCTTTGCTAACGCATTGCCAATGCAGGTTGGCGTGGCACGAGTCCTGTTCGCAATGGGACGTGACCGTCAACTGCCAGAATGTTTGTCCCGTTTGCACCGAACTCGCCATACACCAAACACCGCCATGGCAGTTTCTACCGTGCTGTCGCTGGTAGTAGCACTGGCCATGCGCGATCGCATCGACACGCTGGCATCCTTTGTCAATTTTGGTGCGTTATCAGGGTTCCTGATGCTGCACCTTTCAGTGCTGGTACGGCTGGGGCTTCGAAACCCGGCACGCCGTCTCCTGCCCCATGTGGTGGTACCTCTATCAGGCATCGTCGTCGTGCTTGCAGTTTTCTCAGGCATGCAACGTGACGCACTCGAAATTGGCTTCATCTGGCTGACGATCGGTCTGGTATATGGCTTCTGGTTGCTTGCCAAAGGCCGGGCACGACTGGATATCTGAGAAACAAAAGGAAATTAATCAATATGACTGACAACATTTCTGATGACACCCTGCTACTGGGATCGGCACGAGACATGTTACGCGCAATGGAAAATGGTGACATCAGTGCTGAAGAGTTACTGAAATTACACTGGGCGCGTGTTGAACGCTTTAACCCGACATTAAATTTAGTGGTAGAACAGAATCGGAATACGGCGCTGGCTGATGCCAGACGCATAGATCAAGCTCGCGTTAATGGTGGATTTCCGGGAGTACTTGCCGGTTTACCAATGACCATTAAGGACTCTTTTGAAGTTGCGGGTATGGTTGCCACCTGTGGAATGCCACAGATGAGCAACCATCGCCCACAAATCGATGCCATTACTGTGGCACACCTGCGTAGTGCCGGGGCAGTGATTTACGGTAAAACTAATGTGCCATATGCGTGTGGTGACCATCAGTCCTACAACGACATCTATGGTGTCAGCCTTAATCCATGGGATCCGTCGTGCACTCCTGGAGGTTCATCGGGTGCCTCAGCTGCTGCACTGGCTTCCGGGCTTACTGCGCTTGAACTTGGCAGTGATATCGGCGGATCCATTCGCTGTCCGGCACATTTCTGTGGTGTATACGGCCACAAAACAACACATGGGCTACTGCCTGCCATTGGACACATGCCGCCAGCGCCTCATTCGACGGCACGATCAGAGCTGAGCGTAGTTGGTCCGCTGGCACGAACTCCCGGAGACTTGTCGCTGGCATTAGATGTACTACTCGGCTTGCATGGCGGTACTTCAGATCCACTGCCAGCTTCACGGCATATCTGCCTTGAAGATTTCCGTGTCGGTCTATGGCTGGATGCCTACCCAATCGACGATGAATATCGTGCCGCAATACTCCGTTTCGCCGACGATCTGAAACACATCGGTGTACAGGTTGATGAAACAGCGCGACCAGATATCAATCCAGTCCACTCAAATGATATCTATATGGAAACACTATTTGGTGTGATTGGCAGCAGAATGAGTGCTGAAGCACTTGAAATGTTTACTGAGCAGGTTAGCGCGGCCAGCACAGCCCCTTACGCCGAGAAATTACTACGCTATGTTAGCAACCCTGCACATCTTTCACCCTCCATTCTCAATGCACGCAAGTATCTCGGTTTGATGTGGCAAACATTTTTTCATACATACGACCTCCTTATCTGTCCGGTGACACCAACAGTAGCCTTTCCCCATGATCATAGTGGTGGCCATGGTCCGGCGGCACAATTGCGCCGTGTACTCACCGTCAACGGTTTCCAACGACCTTATCTCGACAATCTGCAATGGCCCGGCCTGGCTACGGTAGCCAATCTGCCTGCGACCGCGATGCCCAGTGGTCATTTTGTCCGGGGGCTTCCCGCGGGAGTACAGGTAATCGGCCCTCTGGGGGAAGATCGCACACCACTCCTGTTTACTGAACTCGTGGCACAGCGACTGCAACACAAACTGTATCCGACCTTTTCGAATCTGTAATTTTATTAGGGAAACTAAAAATGACTCAAGACATATCATTACGCGACCTGGAATATGAAGTAGTTGTGATTGGTGCAGGTCTTTCTGGCCTGCATGCCGCGCAGCAATTAGCTGATGCTGGGATCAACGTCGGCATACTGGAAGCCCGTGAACGCGTTGGTGGGCGCCTGCTGAGTGAGACACTGGAATGTGGCACAACTATCGATCTCGGCGGTCAGTGGGTTGGCCCGATGCATCATCGTGTGCTCAATGCCGTAAAGGACCACGGACTAGAACTGTTCCCAACCTATATTGATGGCGACTCTTTGTTTCTTATCGATGGCCAGCTCCAGCGTAACCCCGGACTTTTCCCTAAGTTGGATGATGAAACTCAACAGGAAATAGATAACGCGCTACAGGAGCTGGATGATCTGCGATATCAGGTCTCACCACAAAAACCGTGGACAACAACAAATAGTCGAGAACTGGATAGTCAAACTTACGCAAGTTGGATCCACTCACGAGTGCATAGTCCTAAAGCACGCGATTCACTTGCCTATATTGCGCTGTCGGTATTCTCGGTGGAAGCACATGACCTGTCATTATTACATTTCCTGTTTTACATCGCCGCAGCAGGCGGTATCGATAATTTAATCAACACGCGCGGCGGTGCGCAGGACCTTCGGTTTGTGCAGGGTGCTCAGCAATTGCCAGTGAAAATGGCCGATAAGTTGAGGGACCGAGTGATAGTTAATGCCCCTGTCGACCATATCAAGCAACACAGCAATGGTGTAACCGTGTTTACCCCGACTCAGAGGATACATGCCAGACGGGTAATCGTCACGTTGCCACCTACATTGGCCGGTCGACTCAGTTACACCCCTCCCCTTCCCGGATTGCGCGATCAGTACACCCAACGAGCGGCAATGGGAACAGTGATCAAAACCATGCTGATCTATGACCGGCCCTTCTGGCGTGAGCAAGGATTATCTGGTCTGGCATCATCACAGGAGCTACCGGTTAGCCTGACTTACGATAATTCCCCTGCAGATGGCTCTGTGGGCGTTCTGGTGGGCTTTTTGGAAGCCGATGCCGGACGTGAATGGGGACAACATAGTGCCGAGGAGCGACGCAATGAGGTCGTGGCATGTATGTCTCAATACTTTGGCTCGGCAGCGAAGACCTACAGCCAGTATAAGGAGTTTGACTGGTCTCAGGAACCTTATACACGTGGAGCATACGGTGGCTACCTGCCACCAGGTGCCTGGACCTCTTATGGGCAGGCAGTACGTGAGCCGATCAACCTGATCCATTGGGCCGGTACTGAAACCGCCACCGAATGGAGCGGTTATATGGAAGGCGCGCTGCAATCTGGTGAGCGTGTCGCCGAAGAAGTTCTTCACAAACTCCGTTCCCTGACTCGTTGAGGTCCTCCCATGAATCACATTAATTTACTTATCGGCGGTACACTTCGCGCTGCCATTGATGGCAGAACTTTTGAACGACGCAGCCCCTGGACTGGAGAAGTGGTAACACGAGCAGCTGCAGCCAGTCTGGCTGATGCGGATGCTGCAGTATCTGCAGCAGCTGATGCATTCAATGTCTGGTCTGTTATGGGACCGACCGCAAGACGGGCCCGGCTGCTCAGGGCAGCAGATGCACTGGAAGCTCGTATCCCAGAATTTATCAAATTAGGGATGGAGGAAATCGGCGCTACCCCTGACTGGATGGGCTTCAACGCGGCCTATGCAGCCAATCTCCTGCGAGAGTCCGCTGCATTAACCACCAGGATACGTGGCGATGTGATTGCCTCCGACCTCGATGATGCCCTAATGATGACCGTGCGTGCCCCATGTGGAGTTGTATTGGGTATAGCTCCCTGGAATTCACCTGTGATTCTGGCCGTACGGGCTCTGGCAACCCCCCTTGCCTGTGGCAACACAGTGGTACTGAAAGCTTCTGAAATCTGCCCCGCAACCCACATGCTGATAGGTCAGATATTGCAGGAGTCCGGGTTAGGTGACGGCGTGGTCAATATACTCACCAGTACACCTCAGGATGCTCCAGCTCTTGTTGAGCATCTGATCTCCACCCCACAAATAAAGCGCATCAACTTCACCGGTTCAACGAAAGTCGGGCGTATCGTTGCACGGCATGCTGCGGAGTATCTCAAACCATCGCTATTGGAATTAGGTGGCAAAGCACCACTCGTTGTACTGGATGATGCAGATTTGGATGCCGCTGTTTCCGCTATCGCTTTCGGTGCATTTATTAATCAGGGGCAGGTTTGTATGTCTACTGAGCGAGTGATAGTAGCCGAATCAGTAGCAGATGAACTGGTAAAAAAACTTACTCTCAAAACCCTGGCCCTGAAGGCCGGTGGACAAAATACCATACTGGGAATGCTAGAGAGCTCAGGAGCAGCACAACGGATACAGTCTCTGGTGGAAAACGCACGAGACCTAGGGGCTGTGCTACCGGTGGGATGCTCAGTTGAAGGTGCCTGTATGCAGCCCTGCATTGTTGAAAACGTTACGCCTGAGATGCAGTTATACGCAGAAGAATCTTTCGGCCCAGTTGTTACTGTGCAGCGCGTAAGTAGTGATGAAGAAGCTGTACGAATTGCCAACGACAGTGAATACGGGCTTACCGCAGCAGTATATAGCCAGGACGTATCACGTGCTTTACGTGTGGCTCGACAGCTTAAAAGCGGTTCCTGCCATATCAACGGGGCAACACTACATGATGAACCTCAAATGCCAATGGGAGGGCTTAATGCCAGTGGCTGGGGCCGGTTTGGCGGTGAAGCAGGCATCCAGGAGTTCACCGATCTGCGCACCATTACCCTGCAATCAGGGCAACAGATCTACCCGGTTTAAACACGGTTTTTACTCTTTTGACACACAGCAATGACTCAGGAGGTATTGTATGTTTGCTTCCCCACGTTTTTCGCATGCAACGCTTGCGCTCAGCCTTTCATGTAGCAGCTCTGCCGCCCTTGCCGGTTATCAGTTCGAGTATGAAAATATGAATGGAGAAGTCACGTTAGGTGCAGGGGCTGGCTCTATCAGCTCGAACAATATTAATTTCGGTAGTGGGAGAGTCGATCAGCGCAGTGGTAAAAATACCGGTAGTAAGGCGTTCTGGCAGGAAGCATTCCTCAAACCCGGAATAACTCTAGACTTTAAGGCCACCTCGGAAATCGACCTGCTGGCTGGGGGAAGTGTGATTGGAGCGGCTACCTGGGGAGATGGCGATGCAGGCGGCTACAGTCGCAGTTCCGATGGTAATGTAGCTGTAGAAGAGCTCTACGCTGGTTTTCGCGCTGGAGAGTTGACGTTCACCGCCGGACGGCAAAATTACATGGTCGGAACCGGATTTATTGTGATGGATGGCCATCTCGATGAGTTCAAAGACGGAGCCTATTTTCTGGCTCCACGAACGGCGTTCAGGGATTCGGCTGTATTAGGTATTGATCACGATACTCTAAAGATGCAGGCGTTCACACTGAAAACGGATGATCATTTCGGCGATTTTCGACTGAACGGTATCAATCTGGATTACAGTGCAAATAACTGGGTCACCCTGGGGGCTATGGTAATGAAGGTAAACGCCCCTTACAACAGCACCACCACACGTGACGGAATGGAAGTGTATAACTTGCGAGCGCTGAACGGCAAGTTCCCTGCGCTTCCAGCACTAACTCTGAATGGTGAATATGCAATTCAACGCGGCGACGGCGCTGGTTACACTTACAACGCTTACGCCTGGTATACGCAGGCTGATTATGCCCTAGACAGCCTGCCACTCAAACCGACACTGGGTTATCGTTACGCCACATTCTCTGGTGACGACAATTTGAATGATAACCAGAAGCGAAGCTGGGACTCATTGAGCAAAGGATATATTGGTTGGGGCACCTGGTTGATTGGTGACGTAGTAGGTAACTACCTGCTATTCAACAGTAATCAACGTGTACAACAATTTTCGTTAAAAACCCAGCTAACCGATACGCTGACATTGGGCGGTATCTACTATCAATTCTGGTTAGATAAGCCTAATTATTATGGTACCCCCGTTAGCGATCGCCGTTTTGCCGACGAATATGCGCTTTATCTAGACTGGACGCCTACTCCTGCTTTTTATACCTCTTTGTCATATAACTGGGTAAAGCCCAAAAGAGGTGCGGAACAAATTTTTAATGGCAAGCGCGACTTCAATACTCTGGAACTCTATTTTACCTACCGCTATTAAGTCAGGATTTGAAAATAAGGAGGTCTATAATCGAATATTTATCGGGTACTGGGGCTGGTCAATGTATCTCACTTTACGTGCTGACAAAAATAATGGAAATTGCGCTGAACGCATTCAATTCATGTATCTGAATGCCGATAACAATATAGTTTGGCGTGATAAAGTCCGCCCTCGCCTAAGATTAAAAATGCCACCGTAAGGGGGAATCAATCAGCGTGCTATTCCGATACGTTCTGACCAATGCCCCAAAATGCCCGACAAACTTAAGAAAAGGACCAGCCCAGGATATTCAGTGATTGCTCGTCTACGTGGTCTGGCAGAGATGTGGAATAGAAGTGGCCCTGAAGAACACGTTTTTCGCGCAGGATTAATGTATGGCAATAAGCCGATCTTCCGCTATCAGTAAGATCGGCTTATTCCACCATATATTATCAATGAATTCAGAAACTGGTGACTTTCCAGTGATACTCAGACGCGACTTCACTGGCGATGTTCATTTTCTCTTCCGCTGGTTGGTGAAGTGCAAAGGCAATTTTGTCGACGAAAGCACTCATTGTTTGTTTAGATTGTTCTGCAAAATCAGGGTCGACGGCCTGATCGTCATATCTGAGAACGTATGACCGTGCTGCTACGCCGATTAAGAAATAGACCGCGGCATTTTCCTTATCTTCGTTCATTAACTCGAAGGTCTCGTTGTACAGCCCGCGGAAAGCATCAGTTCCCGTGCCTGCTCCAGCAAATCGCTCTTTAATCTCATCAAACGTCATAGTGCCTCCAGTACCTCAATTTCAATCATCTCTACATACCTGTTTACAACGTTTTCTGAAAGAAATTCAGAGCACATGTCTCAGCAGATATCCTTTAACAGTTTTCTCAATAGATCGGCCCCCTCTCGTCCCTTATGGGCTTTTCTCCACAATCTGATCATCAGATCTTCATGTTTTTTTACCGCTTCAGGCGCATAGGTTACGGTACCTATACCATTGTAAACATTTGGCATTTCCCCCAATCTGAAAGGGCTTGTTACCAGCACGCTGTGCGAGGGGCCTGACAATACCTGAAACGATGAAGACGGCATGGCCTCATCAATGATGCCAATCTGGATATCCAGTGGCTCACTTTCCATCAGATCGGCCAGCTTAATCACTTCATGGCGTGCCGCTTTTACCCGCTGTGAATAGATATCTTCAGGTAAATCAAGCCGTCCTACCATGCCTGTGTGAATAAAACGCTCCAGTTCACGTAACCCAACCAGGCTGATGATATGGGGTTTACGTTGCTCAAAGTAGGTACGCCGTTCAATCAGAATAGTAATGATCGCATCGATATTCTTTTCGTCAGCCTCACCATGACTGTCACTGGTTTTGCTCTCTTTTAACATTTTCCTGAGGACGTCGAGGTAACTGTCCGACGTCAGCAGCAAGGAAACAGGTTCGAAGTGGGCTAAAATTCTGTCGCTCACACTTTCCAACTGGCGCATTCTCTCAAACAACCCCAGCGCCGTGGGGTAGTACTCCGATTCCACCCCCAACAGTGACGCCAAAGACGTTTCCAGAACCTGAGCCAGTCGATCCAGCGTCTCAATTTTGACAATATCCCCCCGTTCAATACGGTAGATCACCGCCCGGGAAACACCCAACTGTTCCGCAACGTCTTCAGCCTGGAGCGATGCGCCAATCCGGTACGCTTTGAGACGCTCGCCTATCGCGACATAATCAATCGATGAATTCCAGTTATCAGCCATTTTGTTTTAATTCATGTCAGTAGTATCAAAAAAGAGAATACAGCCCCTTTCAGGAATAACAACTCCCTGCTCAATAAAAGGATCCACTGACTGGTCAGAATCAGCAAAAATAACCGTCCTCTAACGCCACTGCCTGCAGGAGCAATTTCCCCGCAGAGTGGCGTTTATCCGTTGCCTACCAGACGCCAGTTTAAGGCGATCTCGCGGGGAAATGGGTCTATCTGAACATGCTCAGTCACTACCAGCGGCTCAGGCAGAATCAACGGTTGTCGTGCTAAGGTGACCGTCCCCGTGTTTAACGGCAGTCCGTAAAACTTTGCTCCATATTCACTGACGAAGGTTTGCAGATGTGGCAGTGCACCCGCCGCTTCAAACGCCGTGGCATAACATTCGAGTGCTGATGGAGCATTGAAAATACCGGCACAACCACAAGCGGCTAGTTTGGCCGTACGAGGATGAGGGGCGGAATCCGTTCCGGCAAAAAAACGACGATCACCAGAGGTGGCGGCCTTCAACAATGACTGACGGTGATATTCTCTTTTCAAGACCGGCAGACAGTAATAGTGGGGCCGAATCCCCCCGTTAAACAGCGCATTGCGGTTGAAAAGCAGGTGCTGAGGCGTGATAGTTGCCGCAATCAGGCCATCCTCCTGCTCTTGTACATAGCGAACAGCATCCTGGGTGGTAATATGCTCAAGCACTATTTTTAACTGTGGATAATTACGCCGTAGTTCCATCACCGTATCTTCAATAAAAACGCGTTCCCGGTCAAAAATGTCCACGTCAGGGCGGGTGCTCTCGCCGTGGATGAGAAGTGGGATCCCCAACGCCTGAAGTATATCGAGACAGCCGCGTATTCTACTAACAGACGTGACACCGTATTCTGCATGGGTCGTCGCCCCAGCGGGATACCATTTCACAGCGCTCAGAATGCCCTTCTGATGCCCGACACGGATGACTTCCGGTGGCGTGTCATCGCAGAGATAAAGCGTCATCAAAGGCGTAAAATCATGGCCCTGCGGCACCGCAACAAGGATGCTTTCGCGATAGGCTTCCATTGCCGCCACTGTTGTGACAGGCGGATTCAGGTTAGGCATAACCACCGCACGGGCAAACTGCTTTGTAGTAAAGGGCAGAACAGCCTTTAGTATTTCACCGTCACGCAGATGGAGATGAAAATCGTCAGGTCGTCGCAACGTCAATAATCCGTTTTTCTCTGCTGATGCTGGAGTTTTGTTCATTTCCACTCCTCAAGCGTCTGCTGAATGACTCTGACACCCAGCAGAAAATCGTCTATTTCCATTGCCTCATGCGGATTGTGCGACCCGTTCTGATTCCGGACAAACACCATGCCGCTCGGGATCCCCTGGCGAGCAAAAATGGCGGAGTCATGACCCGCGCCGCTGGCTAACTCCAGGTGATTGACTGCCAGCGCCTCACAGCTATGTTTGAGGGCGGCAAACACGGAATGGTCTAACGTAGCGGGCTCCGTGAGTACCGGGCTGTCAAACCTGAATGTCACGCCTCGCGCCTGACTCACTTGATGTGCCGTAGCCATAATTTCCTCAGCAAACGCAGTCAGGGTGTCGGAATTAAGACTTCGCGCCTCGAGGCTGAAACTGACATGCCCTGAAATTCGGGTCACCGCATGTTCTTGCACATCGGTCTGAAAGATCCCGGATGTGACAACAAGGTCGTCCCCCGCTGATAATCGTGACTGCCAGCGTGCATCCAGACGCATAATTAAGTCGGAGACGCCGCAGACCGCATCGTGGCGAAGAGAGCGAGGAACGGCGCCTGAATGCTGGGCATCCCCAAAACAGTGAATAGCGTTAAAGCGGACATTCCCCCGAATCCCGTTGACCACGGCAAGTGGCAGCGATTTTTCAACCAGTACCGGCCCCTGTTCGATATGTAACTCCAACCAGGCGAGAATATTTTTTGTCTCAACCAACGGTTGCTGGCCGCAGATAGCCTCGATATCAGCGCCCAGCTTTCCAAGGCTGTCGCCAAGCGTCTCACCACTGATTCGCTGCTGACGTTGTAGATCGTCCGCCGTTAAGCGGCCAAATATCGCACTGGATCCCATATAAGCCCGACCATACCAGGCACTTTCTTCCCCTCGGAAGGCCGCCACCTTAACCGGCACAGGCAGCCGGCGGTTCTCTCGCTGGCTGGCAACCAGAATCAGCAGTCCAGCAATAACGCCCGCAAGACCATCGAAATTTCCCCCCTGGGGGACAGAATCGATGTGAGAACCGATCCAGACTGCAGGAGTATCCTCATTGACGCCCGTCTGACTAAAAATCAGATTAGCGGCACGATCGATGTGAACGCTCAGCCCTTCTTCTCTGGCGAACCGGCTAAGATAATCTGCTACGGCCGTCTCGCCTGGTCCGTAACTTTGCCGAGTGACGCCCACACCATCGAAGCTCAGCTGGTAAATATCTGAGAATAAATTCGTTGCTAACTGTCGGTAATCAGAAATAAACATTTCAGCTCATTAACCTTTCATTGACGCCCTGGAGGCTCACTGCGCAAATTCATACCAGCGGGAGGCGAGTTGCTCATCAATATCGACCTGACCGATGATGTCGCGGACGCGGCTGATGCCGTGTTCGGTGCAATAATCCTC
The DNA here is from genome assembly GCF_051131735.1 of Klebsiella sp. B345. Taxonomy (NCBI): domain Bacteria; kingdom Pseudomonadati; phylum Pseudomonadota; class Gammaproteobacteria; order Enterobacterales; family Enterobacteriaceae; genus Klebsiella; species Klebsiella sp. B345. Next base: position 134,330 of record NZ_CP180444.1, on the reverse strand, counting down.
AATGCCATGAATGATTTTCTGCAGTATCCCCGGATCGATAAAAGATGCCGTTCCCACCTGGACTGCTGTGGCGCCAGCCAACATGAATTCAATCGCATCGTCGGCGCAGGCGATCCCCCCGCAGCCAATGACCGGGATCTTCAAAGCCCGATAACACTGATGAACCATGCGCAACGCGACAGGCTTTATCGCCGGCCCCGATAATCCCCCCATCACATTCCCAAGACGGGGTCTGCGAGTGTGGATATCAATTGCCATCGCCAACATCGTATTCCCCATCACCACCGCGTCGGCACCTGCAGCTTCTGCGGCCAGCGCGATGTCAACCACGTTACCGGCGTTCGGGGTAAGTTTGGCCCAAAGCGGAAAATCACTTTTCCGTCGGATAGTGCTAATGACGTCAAAGGTGGTGTCGGGAGACATGGCAAAGGCCATTCCGTCTGCTTCGAGATTCGGGCAGGAGATGTTTACTTCAATTGCCGCAACCGAAGGTAGCGCCATCTCGGCGACTGCGCTGGCAAATGATTCGGAGGTGTCGGCGGAAATAGACACAACCAGCGGCGTTGAAAAGGCCGAATAGGCAGGGATGACCTGCGACCGGTGGTATTCAAGCCCCTGGCTGGGAATGCCGATGGCATTCATCATGCCCCCCCGAGTCTCACAGACGCGAGGTACAGGGTTACCCGGGCGTGATATTGGGGAGACGCTCTTCAACACCATTGCGCCCAGTTGGTTAAAATCGAGCGCTTCACTGTACTCAATTGCAAAACAGCCGGAAGCAGGCATCACCGGATTTTTGAGCGCCAGCGCGCCGAGACTCACATTAAGTTCAGGCAAACTCCACCTCCCCGACAACAGAACGAATAGGAAAGACGGGTCCTTCACGGCAGACTCGCAAAAATTCAATCTGTCCGTTCTGCTGGATCGGCCTCACGCAAGAGAGACAAACGCCCATTCCACACGCCATACGTTGTTCAAGCGCGACCTCGCCTTCGGTATCAGGGAACCCCTCCAGGATGGACTGTAGCAAGCGAAGTATACGGTGCGAGCCGCAGGTATAAACCATGTCGTGGTGATGCCTGCCAAGAATATCATGCACTAACTTATCCAGCGCACTCATTGCCGAGGTGCCATCGCTGTCATAAAGGCAATGAACATCAGCATCGATGCCGCGCAGGAACGCATTACGCATCAGGTCTTCCGGCGTTCGTGCCGACATAACAATGGTGAGAACGATACCGGCACGGGCAGCTTGCTGCAGCAAAGGAGCCATAGTGGCAAGGCCCACACCTCGTGCAACCACCATAACCCGACGGAATTCAGGCTTCAGAGTGAAGGTATTACCGAGTGGCCCGACAATCTCCATCTCACTACCTTCAGGCAACTCAGCCAGCCCTTGTGTCCCCGCCCCTGCGACATTGTACAAAAACTCGATGGTTCCAGGCGCCGGCCCGGTACCGTAAACGCTCATGGGCCTGAGCAGAAAAGGATGTAACGACTTCACATTGGGGCATTTAAGCATATAAAACTGCCCAGGCAGGGTCGCGCTATGGAGATCCACCGCTGCGGTGAGGCGCAAATATTTATAGCGTTTGTTAACCCAGCGATGCTCTGACACCTGACAGCGATGTGACGCTACCTGGCGGGCATGACGATTGAAACAGCTTGTGTCACCCATTTTGAATACCCATCTACGTGGTGAATAGAACGATTGTGAGTATTATATATGACACAAGTATCAAAAAGATACAAGCGTATTTTTATACTTCCTTAATGACGGCATCAATATCTGAAATCGGTTCTTATTGGTAGTCATAAAATATAAAATAACAAATAAATTCAAATAGTTATTTATGAACTCAATTCTTACATCTCTTTGAGGCCAAGCATCTCTCCCTTATTTCATCTCATTATTGGCATTAAAATTGCTACACATTCGTATCAAAAACGATATTTATATCATAATTAAACAAGACTGCACCATGATGAAGCAATTCCTCATTTTGTGTGCACCAAAATGGTCCCAAGGAGCGTAATAGTGGATTCAATGAATAATGTTCGTTCGTCGGAGGGATGCGGAACAGCTTCCTCAGAGGAAATTACCGGTTACAGCTGGAAAGCGCTGCTTGGCTCGGCGATCGGTTATGCAATGGATGGTTTTGACCTGCTGATCCTGGGGTTCATGCTGCATGCCATTTCAGCAGATCTTAACCTGACCCCTACACAATCAGGCTCCCTGGTAACATGGACGCTGATTGGCGCTGTTGCGGGAGGCATTATTTTTGGCGCCCTGAGCGATCGCTATGGCCGTGTCCGCGTTCTGACCTGGACAATTGTGCTATTTGCTACCTTTACCGGATTATGTGCTTTCGCCACCGGTTACTGGGACCTACTGATTTACCGCACCATTGCAGGGATCGGCCTTGGTGGCGAGTTCGGCATCGGGATGGCGCTGGCTGCCGAAGCATGGCCAGCACGTCACCGCTCACGCGTTTCGTCATATGTTGCGTTAGGCTGGCAGGCCGGCGTCCTGCTTGCCGCCGTGCTTACGCCGATGCTCCTGCCGTTTATCGGTTGGCGCGGCATGTTCATTGTGGGTGTAATTCCGGCATTGATTGCCTGGTTTATCCGCCACCGTCTGCATGAGCCTGATGTTTTTGTTAACCAGAGCGCTGCAAAAAAAACCTCCATGCTTGAGTCGTTCCGTTTACTGGTAAAAGACAAGGCAACGACCAAAATTAGCGCGGGGATTGCGATCCTGACCTCAGTCCAGAACCTGGGCTATTACGGGATCATGATCTGGATGCCTGCCTATCTCGCCAAACAACTAGGTTTTGGTCTGACAAAATCGGCAATGTGGACCACGGTCACGATTCTCGGAATGATGGCGGGGATTTGGGTTTTTGGCCAGCTTGCCGACCGTATCGGAAGAAAACCTGCTTTTATTCTTTTCCAGACCGGCGCCGCGGTATCTATTGTGTTTTATGCACAGCTTGCCGATCCTTTAACCATGTTATGGGCCGGCGCTCTTCTGGGGATGTTTGTTAACGGCATGCTTGGTGGATACGGGGCGTTGATTTCTGAGGCATATCCTACCGCTGCCCGTGCGACCGCCCAAAACGTATTATTTAATATTGGCCGAGGCGTCGGCGGATTTGGCCCAGTGCTGATCGGTGCTATTGCCGCAATGTATTCTTTTCATCTGGCGATTGCCCTCCTGGCATCGATTTATGTTATCGATATTATTGCTACGATATTTCTTATTCCTGAATTGAAAGGTAAGGAACTGGATTAACCAATAAGGCCTTCTGTGTCTAAATAACAACAGCGCCCCGTACTATTTATACTATGGCATTACGGGGCCACTGTATTCCACTCACGCAATAGTTATTAACAGAAAAACATCTGCGCTTAGCCATCCTTATGGCGGCATGTTTTTGCAATTAATTAACGGGATGACTTTCTCGGGATATGACTCATTATCAAAAAACACCATCAGGAGTGATAAATGCACTATAAAATGATATCAGCAGCTGTATTTTTTTCTCTCTATATGCAGGGAGCGGTTGCGGATCCTGTTGACAGTAATACGTGCTCAACAACTGATAGCCAGAGCCTGATTCAGGCTATGGGTTGTGGCAGTATTCACGGCAGCGCCCGACTGTTTTCTTACTCAACCCACAACGCCTATTTCACGCGCGGACTCAATCAGGACTCCACCACTCTTGGCGGATATATCACGTATACCACAGCGCCTTTTTATGGTTTCCAGGCCGCCGTGGGGGTAGAAGGACAAACCAACCTGCTGGCAGGCTCGGACTCGGTCGCTGAACTGGCTCATGACAGTGGGGGCGTTGATGAAGCTTACCTCAAATGGCGCCAGGGACTGTTGTCGATCACCGCCGGTAACCAGCGTCTTAACTTGCCTTTCCTCGGCGACTATTCCAATGCCCGGGTACTACCTTACCTGTATCGTGCAGTTGACGTTAAGTATGGTAATGACACTGATTTTATCCGCGTAACACGGGTATTCAGTTATAAAAGTTATGCTGATTCGACCTTCACTCGCACATCACGTCTGGCTCAGGACAATACCTTCAGCGGAAAAACAGATGGTCTGATCGCGCTGGGGCTCGCGAACAAATGGGGTCTTGGTCAGCGCTACCTCACTTCGCAGCTATGGGGTCAGAAATATGCTGATATTACCAATATTGTCTGGGCTGAAGTGCATTACGTAGCCCCTGATCTGCTGTGGAAGCCAGACCTAGGGATACAGGGATTTTATGGCAAAAATACCGGTGACAGTGTGCTAGGAAAAATTAAGAACCGCACGCTCGGGATGCAGCTGGTCGTTTACCCGCTGAACACGCTCAGTTGGCAGGTGGGCTACGATAAAATATTTCCCGAAGCCGACGCTTACAAGAATGGCGCATTGGTTACGCCTTATGCCTACAAAACCTCTTCCGACCCATATTTTGCAAAGCCCTATTTTACCAGCACCCCGATGACCGGCGCCGGAAATGCCTTTTCGACGCAACTTACATGGTCTTATTCTGACAAATGGACGCTAGGATCTCGTTATTCTTTTCTGGATGTGAAATCCTCACAAGATGCCAAAAGCATCAACCAGTCTGAATACCTGGTATTTGCACGCTATAGTTTTGGCAATGTGCTGAAGGGACTGAGTATTTCAAATTATTTCGGCCTTCAGACATCGCCACTATATGAGCGAGAGTTCATTCAAAATAGATTGCAGTTAGCATATGACTTTTGATTTTTATTTAATAAGTTTGTTGTATGTATTGTATTTTTAAGTACATCACACACACCTGTAAGTTTCGACCATTTTTATACGATTAAATTCCACCTTGAATTTTTATTATATATATTTTCAAATCTGACAGAGCATATTATAATATACTGCTACAGTTCATTTACCATATATTCTGCCGCCTTCTGGCGGCTACTTTGGTAGTAATTACATTTTATTCTGTTTTCCTGTAAGTATCGCTGTAAAAAGAACCATTAACTTTTAGGTTTCTTCCGGCATACTGCTTATGTTCCTGGAGGGGGAGCCATGCGAAAGCACGATTCACCGAAAAGCAGATTGTTTTTGCCCTTAAACAGGCTGAACTGGGTACGCCGGTGCCTGAGGTCTGCCGTAAGCTGGGTATTTCTGATGCCACGTTCTATACGTGGCGCAAGAAATAGGGCGGAATTTCTCCTTCAGAACTGAAGCACATGCGGCAGCCTGAGGAAGAGAATCTCAGGCTGAAGAAGCTGGTTGCCGACCTGAGCCTCGACAAGGCCATGCTGCAGGACGTGCTGGCAAAAAAGAACCGACGCTGGCGCGTCTGCACGAATGGTTCCGGGACCTGCAGGCACGCTACGGGGCCAGCGAGAGGCTGGTCTGTATTGCGTTACAGGTCAGCCGCAGCTCTTTCCGCTACTGACCCTGACCCAAAATCCTGCACCATTCAGAAACAGAATTCCGGCATGATCTACACTCCCTGAACGGAGGTGGTGCCGATGAAAAAATCACGATTTACCGAAGAGCAGATTGTCTTTGCCCTGAAGCAGGCCGAACTGGGTACGTCCGTACCGGACGTCTGTCGCAAGCTGGGCATTTCGGATGCCACGTTCTATACGTGGCGCAAGAAATACGGTGGCATTTCGCCCTCAGAACTGAAGCACATGCGCCAGCTGGAAGAGGAAAACCTGCGGCTGAAGAAACTGGTGGCCGATCTGAGCCTCGACAAGGCGATGCTGCAGGATGTGCTGGCAAAAAAGACCTGACGCTGGTACGCCTGCGCGAATGGGTCCGGGACCTGCAGGCACGTTACGGGGCCAGCGAAAGGCAAATCTGCTTTGCTCTGCGGGTCAGCCGGAGTTCGTTCAGGTATCGTGCTGTGGCGGCAGACGACAGCGCGCTACGCCTTCGTATCAGGGAGATCACCGAAACCCGGGTTCACTATGGTTACCGAAGGGTTCACGTCATGCTCAGGCGGGAGGGCTGGCGGGATAATCATAAACGCATTTACCGGCTCTACAGCGAGCAGGGGTTGTCCCTGCGTCTCAAACGTCCGCGTCGGAATAAATCGGCCCAGCGGCGACAGCCCCAGCCTCAGGGGATGTATCCGAATCATGTCTGGGGTATGGACTTTGTCTCCGATGCGCTGTTTGACGGAAGGCGATTGCGCCTGCTGACGGTCATTGATCTGTACACGCGCGAATGCCTGGGGATCTGCGTGGGCCAGAATCTGCGCTCCACGGAGGTCGCAGAGATGCTGAACACTATTGCGCTCAGACGGCCCTTACCACAATTGCTGAAAACCGATAACGGCTCTGAATTTGCAGGGAAAATGCTGGACAAATGGGTGTATGAACGGGGGATCCATATAGACTTCTCACGCCGGGGAACACCGACGGACAATGCCACGGTGGAGTCGTTCAACGGCAGGCTACGACAGGAATGTCTGAACGAGAACTGGTTCATGTCTCTGGAGGATGCACGGTGCAAAATCGAGGCCTGGCGCATACACTATAACCAGAAGCGTCCCCACTCTGCACTGGGCTGGATGACGCCATCCGAATTTGCTGAGAAGTCTGCCGGTTGCCAGAATACGCAACCAATATGAAGCCGGTTATTCCTGATTATGACTGGAGCATATTCGGGGTCAGGATCACTACCCGGTTATTCCTGATTATGAATGGAGCATATTCAGGGTCAGGGCCAGATCCATCGTAACTCATTCAAATATTACAAGTGTATTCCTGTATCTATGAGGCTCAGCGCCCGGTGAATGATGCATTCTATCCGGGCACATAATTTTTAAGTGCAGACAGTAAAAATTTTATTTTCAAGACGACGCGCACTTTCGAAATCATGGGCAAACTGAGTAATAACAGGTTTCCGTTTGCAAAGCTCTCGCATGCGCCAGGTTGAGTCATGATGCAATCGTCCATCAACTGCAACACCATCCAGTTTTCCAGCAAGCAAATAGCTTTCCTGATAGGATGCATCACCACCAATCAATACATAATACTCCCCCATATCAATGATAACTGACTGATGCCCAAGCGTATGTCCAGGTGTCGGAACAATTACCACATCCCCCTTACTGGTGAGAGACATGCTACGATCAAATGTTTCAAAAGGACCATCATCATGCGTTGTTGTTGTTGGTTTAAACCATTTTGGATAGTGCATATTCAGGAAACCTTGAGCAGGTCCTTTCCAGGATAAAGCATCTTTTGCTTCTGTTTTACTTAGAATAAATTCGCTGTTCGGGAAATGACGAATTCCACCGGCATGGTCGCCATGCATATGTGTCATGATGACCCACTTAACATCCGAAGATTTAAACCCCAAGGCATTCAACCGTGAATTGACCTCCTCTTCAGGTTTGACCCAGCGCCTCTCACATTTTTTCATAAATGGGTGCCACCAGGGTTGATAACCAGGATCATTCGCGTGAGAACTCTCTCCTGTATCAACAAGAATCAGACCGTCCTGGTGCTCTATCAACCAGCATCCTATAGGTAAACGAGGGCTCCAGTACTTGTCCTTAAGCACATCGAAAACCCTGGCAGGCCGTGATTCATAACGAGCGAGTTGATGGCGGCTTTTTATCTGAACATCTCCGGTTTGCAAGCAATGAATTTTCATGCGATCCTCTTAAAGCATCAAGTGTTGCTTTAATACTAAGAGGAGTTATCTGTGAAATCAAATAATGAAATGATTAAACCACTAGATGCTGTTCGTATCAGGACTGGTGGACGGAACCATAGGGTTCGTAAAGCAGTATTAGAGGCAGCTAAAGAAATACTTGTATATGAGGGGATCTTCGGCTTAACTCATCGAAATATCGCTCAACGAGCAGGAGTAAATGCGTCAACAGTTTATCGCCGCTGGCCTGACCGCCACAGGTTGATTGCCGATGTTCTAAGCTCTACAGCAGAGGACCTTATCCAGATACCAAATACTGGAAACCTCCGTGAGGATCTCATGCAGTTTTTATTAGCTATAGTATCTATGCTGTCATCCCCCATAGGTTTAAAACTGTCTCAGGGCTGTGTAACCGCTCTTGCATCCGCAGATGACGTTGTTAGAGATACGATTACAAATCTTTGGAAAGATCGTTTCCAGCAAACTGAAATAATTTTTAAGAGAGCAGAACGAAGAGGGGAAAAATACCCTACCCTAATCGAACCTCAGGTGCTTATGGAAATGCTTATAGCGCCCTTATGGTTTCGGACGCTGATAACTTCAATGCCCGTAGATGAAGCGTTTTTAGCGAAGAATATTAATGCATTATTTTCATTTGATTCAAATTAATGCCACTGCTTACATCATGTTATTGAAATTAGAACATAGTAACAGGAGTTTTTCTCCTTATGGCCCCCCCCTCTCAACGTTTCCCTAATAGTGGTAGACACTCTAGTATTGAAGAAAAATATGGCCTCGATAGGAACAACACTACCGGGACTACTACAGTATTATCATTAACTCCCGCGATAGGTGGACTACCCCCCAGGAGCAATTAAAAATGGTAGATGCAAATGCTCTTCAGGCACTCCTCTGATAAAAAAATCAATCTGCGCTCTGATGAACACGCTATTACGCCCATTGCGATCGAACCAGTCCCCCGTTTCTGCCGTCAAACTATAGCGTCCTGGCCCCAGGAACTCACAGGTAAATGCACTGACGCGGCCCTCATCATTAGTCGTCTTGATACTTAAAGTATAACCCTCCCGCTCCAGACGCACCTCTACGCCCTCTGCTGGCATGCCGGTTGAGACATCCAGAATATGTGTGCTCAATGAACTCATTCGCTGATCATTCCTTCCAGACGTAGTAATGTAATCTCACGTAACTGTTCTAAGGCTTCTTGCATATCTTCAGCATTGCTGTACTGCAACCGGCGCATTAGCGCCTGCAAAATCTCTTCCCCACTGCGCCGCTTGGCGCGAATTAAAAACAACCGGCCAAAGCATTCCTCATAAAGTGCATTTCCCTCCTTCAGTGCCTGGGAGAGCATATCATCCGAGTGATCCACTCCTGACTGTTCCTGCCTAGAAAGTACAGCATGTGCTTGTGTTTCTGTTGGCTTTTCACCTATACGTGGGTGAGCACAGAGAGCTTGATTCAGTTCCTTTTCTCCCCAGTTATGCATAGCTTGCCGTGCAACTTGCAATAAATCCGCACGATTCGCATATGGTCTCTGACAGATCAGTGGCGTACTCCACTCGGGAACGGCAACACAGGGAGTCAACAACACCATCGCTTCATCCTCAGCCATTCTGTTAAAGCGGTTCAACGCGATCATCATTACTTCCTTCTACCGTTATTTAGATCATTGTCTCTTTTGGCATTCTCTGATTCAGCGTAAGCGCTACTAATCAGCCCGGCTGTAACTAAATAAAAAGAGTGCCCAGTAACCCCAGACGTCTTAACGTGATAAACAAATTGATCAGAGTAAGATCTGAATTTCCTGGCCAGAAAGTAATCTGCTGTTGTTCTCTTCTGCCCATATGATCCTGTCCTCCAGCCATGAGATGTGTACTCATATAAGCACGAAATGGGCCAGCATAGTAAACGACAGAAACTGGAATATTAAAACCCAAAACTAAAAAACAGAAACTTTTGATTCAAAAAAACGCAAACAATAGCCAAAAAAGCACCAAAACAGTGCAATAAATTCAATTTTTGGCACATAAGCCCCCCGTTTTACATGTCCTGCTAATTGGTACAAAAATTGCATCACCCAGCCTCTACATCTGTAAAGGAAATGAAATGAAAGCAATTGTGATTGGTGCCGGTATCGGCGGACTGAGTGCGGCAGTTGCACTGAAGCGCGCTGGCATCAGCTGTGAAGTTTTTGAAGCGGTTAAAGAAATCAAGCCTGTGGGAGCAGCCATTTCAGTATGGCCCAATGGCGTGAAATGTATGGAATCCTTGGGAATGGGTGAAATTTTGGAAACATATGGAGGACAACTACGCCATATGGCATATCGCGATTTCCGCAGTGGTGAAACGATGACTCAGTTCAGCCTCGCGCCGCTATTTGAACGCACCGGCAGCCGCCCATGCCCGGTTTCCCGAGCGGAGCTACAGCGTGAAATGTTGAATTTCTGGGGGCCGGAGTCAGTACAATTTGGTAAACGAGTGACCCATTGTGCGGAGGATACAAATGGCATCACGGTGAAATTCACCGATGGTACCTCTGCCAGTGGTGACCTGCTGATTGCCGCTGACGGTAGCCACTCAGCGCTACGCCCATGGGTATTAGGTTACACACCTGAACGACGCTACGCTGGCTACGTTAACTGGAATGGCCTGGTGACTATTGATGAGACTATCGCGCCAGCTGACCAGTGGACTACTTTTGTTGGCGAAGGTAAACGCGTCTCCCTGATGCCGGTTTCTAATGGGCGTTTCTATTTCTTCTTTGACGTCCCACTTCCGGCCGGCTTACCTGAAGATCGCAGCACTTTACGTACTGATCTCATTCGATACTTTGATGGATGGGCATCACCGGTTCAGAAACTTATAGCCGCCCTCAATCCGGATACCACTAACAGAATTGAAATACATGATATTGAACCTTTCAACCGTCTGATTCGTGGCAAGGTTGCGTTACTGGGCGACGCGGGCCACAGCACCACCCCTGACATTGGCCAGGGAGGATGTGCAGCAATGGAAGACGCTGTTGTATTAGGTCACATTTTTCGCCAGACAAAGGATATCCACTCTGCCCTGAGCCAGTATGAAGTTCAACGCTGTGACAGGGTACGTGACCTCGTATTGAAAGCCCGCAAACGCTGCGATATTACCCACGGCAAGGATATGTTGCTGACTGAAGCCTGGTATCAGGACCTACGAGAGGAGACCGGGGAACGCATTATCAACAGTATGTGCGACACGATTCTCAGTGGACCTTTGGGTTAAGCGAAGGTGGCGACGTCGTCATCGACTCAATGACCTCACTCCGTTTCTGAATAGCCATATGCGCCGGGCGTGAGAGCTGGCGCGATGGTGCAGTACATAGTTCCAGAGTCAAAGGTCGCAATAGCATACTCCGCAACGGGACAACAACCAGAAGTCCGTGCTGAACCTCATTCAGCACATCAAGCAGGCTAAGGACAGTAATACCACTGCCACGCAGAACTAAAGATTTAATCAGCAGAATATCATTACACCTGATACCGTTCGCTGGGGAAAAATCATAGTGACGATACAGCAGCTCAATGCGCTCATGAACGATTAAAGGTGCTCCGGGCATAATGTGTCGTTCCAAACTTAGATCCCCCAGCGATAGTGTTTCGGCTCTCGCCTTCGGGTGCTCTGGCCGCATCACCACTCCAATCTGCAGTTCAGCGAAGGCAAGTACGCTGATTCCTGGTTGTTCCTGTGGATCGAGTATCAGGCCGAGATCAAGGTTACCCTGACGAACTTTCTGGCTTACGATATGACTATCCGCCACATGCAGGTCCAGTTCCAGCCAGGACCAGTTGCCAATAATCTCCGCCATTGCAGTAGAAAAACCACCTTCTGCCAGAGCCTGTACCATGCCAATACTGACGCTGCCACGCTTCATCCCCTGCAACTCATCGAATTTCTATCGAGTCTGACGAAACTCTCTCTCCCAGCACAATTCGCCAGCCGTGGTCATTCGCAACCCCTCCGACAGCCGTTCAAACAACGGCGCGCCAAAAGATTCCTCGGCCTGCAGTATCTGACGATTAATTGCCGAAGCAGAGATGTGCAGTGTTCTGCAGCCCTTCGCAAACTACCACAGCGGGCAACAGCTACGAAATAGATCGCGAAACGGGAAAATGGACTCATGGTACCTGTGTACTCTTTTTTGCAACAAGATACTGAATTAATGACGATGGATGTGAACACCTTAGTATGACAACAATAAAGCCACAACAATTAAACAATCACAATATTGCTATCAAAAGGAAGAGCATGAAAGCAGCCTCCCCCACCCCCTCCCGCACATTGTACTTTTGAACCGGACGACTGGCTGAGACTGGCCCGTTGCTGGCATCCGGTAGCTCGCGCCAGTGATATCGGTGCAGCTCCGGTCAAAGCGACTTTGCTGGACGAACAGTTAGTTATTTATCGCATCAAGGGTCAGGTAGTCGTCGCAAGCGATGTATGTCCGCACCGAGGTGTACCGCTAACACTTGGTTTTCATGACGAAGAGGGTATTGTCTGTCCTTATCACGGTCTGCGTTTTGGTGAAGATGGCCGCTGTAACCGTATTCCCTCCAGTCCGGACCAACAGGTACCAGCCAAACTGAACCTCACCAGTTACGCCGTAAAAGAGCGCTATGGACTGATTTGGACTTGCATCGCATATGATCCGGATAACCCTCAGCCACTACCGACAATGCCGAACTGGGATGACGAGGGTTTTCAGCAGATTAACTGCCCGGCTTTTGAAGTAAAAGGCTTTGCTGGACGTCAGGTGGAGGGATTTCTGGATGTAGCCCACTTTGCGTGGATCCATACAGACACCTTCGCAGACCCAAATAATCAGCAGGTTCCCGACTATACTCCCCAGGAGACACCGTTTGGTTTTATCGCCGATTACTGGAGCTCGGTGAGCAATTATCCAACCGGATCCGATGTCGAGGCACCACCAGGATTTAAATGGTTACGACATTTTGAAATGCACCTTCCCTTTACAGCAACTCTGACTATTCATTTTCCTGCCGAAGAGCGACTGGTGATTATGAATGCGGCTTCACCTGTTTCATCACGGGTGACACGAATGTTCGCGCCCATAGTGAGAAATTTTGACCTGCACGTACCTGTAGAAGAAGTTCATGCCTTCAACTTGCGGGTTTTTGAAGAAGATCGTTTGATGGTGGAGACCCAACGTCCAGAAAAATTGCCGCTAGACCTGACTCTGGAAGCTCATATTCCCGCAGACCGCAGTTCTATTGCCTATCGTCGCAGTTTAAAAAAGATGGGCTTTGGTGATTTCTTCCTGGTCTGAGTTGAGGTAGTAATGAGCGACATTTTAACGATGATAGTTGACGGTCTCTGGCTACAGGGTGACCGAAATATTGCGGTCAAACTGGTAAGTGCCGAAAAGAAACCACTGCCGCTCTGGCAACCGGGAGCACATATTGACGTGCATTTACCCGGCGGTCTTATTCGACAGTATTCTCTAACCGGAAGTTGTGAAGATACAAACCATTATCTTCTCTGCGTATCACGCGAGGTAGCATCGCGAGGCGGATCGCAATATATCCATGATGAACTTCGTCCAGGCCAGCGTTTGATGATCTCTTCTCCACGAAATCTGTTTAAGCTGCAGGAAAACTCTCATGTGCTTCTTCTTGCGGCAGGAATTGGTATCACTCCACTGTATGCAATGGCGCTGTCGCTGGCAAAATCGGCAACCCCTTTCACATTGCACTACTATGTAAAACGAACCGAAAGTGCAGCCTTTATATCAGAGCTTTCACAGCAACTGTCAGCAGACGAATTTCATGTGCATAATTCTAACGACGGTAGTAGCCCACGTATCAGGCTTTCTCGAGACATTGGTTTACCACGCCCCGGAGGTCAGATCTATTATTGTGGGCCTAAAGGGTTCATGGCGCAGGTCCATGAAAGCGCACTAGAAGTTGGGTGGGACACTAGCCAACTCCATAGTGAAGCTTTCCAACTCAACACACCAGCCTGTATATCAGAAAATGACGATACTTTTACTATCACACTGTCCTCCACAGGAGAATGCTGGCCAGTACCTGTCGATAGAACCATTGCCCAGGTATTGCAGCAACACGGTGTAGCTGTACCACTATCATGTGAAATGGGGATTTGTGGTGCCTGTCTAACGCCCGTAGTTGAAGGGATTGTTGACCACAGGGACACCGTTCAATCTGAAGCGGATAAGAATGCGAAGCAACAACATATTGCAATATGCTGCTCACGAAGTCACTCGGCAAACTTAGTGATCGATATGGGCAGGTGAGTTACCGTTGTATTTTTTACTTATATTTTGCTGACGTCTCGTGGTTTCATTATACAGTGATATGATGTATTGACTTTGCTGGTTCAGCCTGCATTAGGGTAAAATTCTAACTTGTATGAATGGGAATAAGTAGATACAAAATTGAAGATGGTTTTTGAGCAGACAATGTAAAATAATGACATTAAAATAGGTATACGTTTACATTGCAATGGGTTTAACATTATCCAGCTAACCCCAAAATACCTATCTGCCATTCTCAATGAGAATAAAAACATTACTAATTCATCGATAAAAAACAGGAAGTTAAATGCAAACGATTTTGGGTGCCAGCGGTCAGATTGCACATGAACTTGCACGGGAGTTGAAGCAGGTTTACACAGACGATCTGAGGTTAGTAAGCCGTAATCCGCATAAAATTAATGACAGCGATACGATAGTCAAAGCAGATTTGCTGGATACTTTGCAAACTCAGGATGCTGTTAAGGGTAGCCAGGTAGTCTACTTTACTGCTGGATTACCAGCTAACTCAGCATTGTGGGAAAGAGATTTCCCAACGATGCTGAAAAATGCACTCGATGCCAGCCGTAAAACTGGAGCCCATTTTGTCTACTTCGACAACACCTATATGTATCCACAGAATGGAAACCCACAGACCGAGGAGACACACTTCGCCCCAAAAGGGCGTAAAGGTAAAGTTCGAGCCTTGATGGCACGCATGGTGCTGGAGGAAATGAAACGTAATGAAATGCCGGTTGTCATAGGGCGTGCACCTGAATTTTATGGACCTGGTAAAACACAAAGCTACACCAACTCACTGATTATTGACCAATTGAAGACAAAAAAAAAACCACGTATTCCGGTCAGTGATTCTACTTTGCGGACTCTAATCTGGACGCCAGACGCTAGTCGTGCTCTTGCGTCTCTTGGTAATGCACAGGATGTATTTGGCCAGACATGGCATTTACCCTGTGACGACAACAGGCTCACCTATAAGCAATTCGTATCTCTTGCCTGCGAAGTATTCGGTCTTGGCGCGGAATACTCTGTAATTAGTAAAGTAATTCTGACGATGGCTGGACTTTTTTCAAAGGATGCACGAGAAATGTGTGAGTTACTTACCCGCTATGAGCAAAGTAATTTATTTGAATCAACAAAATTTAAACGTCGCTTCCCTGACTTCGCTGTCACAACCTATCATCAAGGTTTACAAAACATTTTTATAGAATGGAAGGAAGCACATACAAAAGAACTGCGCAGTTAAAGTGATATTAAGAATAAACTAATTGAACTGTGCTAAATGGTCTACTCACAATACCATTTAGGTTGAGGGTGTCATTAGGATATTGTGAGTAACAACTTGACTGAAACACGTTAAGTCTCTCTACCTATGATCAGCACAAATGCCGATGTAAAGCGTCAACGTAACACACCAAAAGATACAAACCAAGCAACCTGCAGGTATAGTACATACCTGCATAATCATTCATCAGGCCGCACTTTCTCACCACGAACCCATCACCAGATGCCTGATCTACCGCTAGCAAATGTTGTCTTTCTACAATAGTAGTCCCCCTCCTCCCCATAGCTGCTATTACCATACAAATAATGTTGATTACCATTTTATCAGTAAACAACCTTGTTCTGAGTTACTCTCGCGTTATTTCTTTAGGAACAAATGGCGTTGTAGCATCATTCACGTAATAAAGGATGGTCATTATTATGTCTATAGATGGATGTAAATCAGGAAATAGAGTAGATTGGTACTAAGAATAGAATTTGATCCGTATCACATAATACAAATCAGTCTTACTCAGCAATCTATATCTTCCTCTAACCATAAGGAAATGCTGTGAGTCGTGATAGCCGTTTTACAAGCCGGTCCAGAGACCTGTTGACTCAGTAAACGTCGATTCTCTTAATGGTATCTGCAAGAAATTGCCCCTAAGGGGGCAAAAAAGTGTCTTGATTTATATTTCAGACATGATTAGATGCTAACAAATCAAATAAATGTGAGGTTAAAATGATTAAAGTTCTGTTGTGTTGTGGTGCAGGAATTTCTAGCGGATTACTTGCGTCGAAAGCAAAAAAGCCGCACGTGAAATTAATGCAGATATTTCATTCGAAGCTCGGAGTGAAAGTGAGGTAGATGAATACCTTCCATATATCGACCTGCTCTACTTTGGACCTCATTATTCTTCACTTTTAAATGAATACCAGGGAAAAATCAGTCAATTTTAATTATATCGTAAATATTATTGATGCTGAGATCTATGGAGCCATGGATGGAAAAGCTTTAGTTAATCATGCTTTAATTACTTTCAATTCAAATAAGTAAAACTATCATCAAGGTATAGTGATGCAAAAACTTATTACATGGCTTTCTGAATCATTTGCGCCAAAAATGAAAAAGGTGTTTGCGAATCCCTGGCTAGCAGCCCTATCCAGTGCAATGCAAAAGAACATCCCGTTTATCCTTACAGGCTCTATCATTTACTTCTATCAAGCGATAAGGTCTCATTTCTTATCGCTACCAGATTTAGGAATTATCGCAAGTTTCAGCTTTGGCATGCTCGGGATTATTACAGCATTTTTCATTGCCAACCAGATAATGGAAAAATTAAGATTACCACAATATACTGTCAATGCAGGCTTGACTTCTATTTGCGTATTTCTTGTTTTTTGCAATCCAAACATCAGCAATGGATTATATAGCGTCAATTTTGAAAGATTAGGACCAACAGGCATTTTGATTGGCATCATCACTGGCGTTATAGTTGCGTTGGTATTTAGCAACTACAATAAACTTGGACTTACCAGCAAGTCTACAATGCCTGACTTCATTAATAAGTGGATAGATAATATTGTTCCAATTGGTGTTTTATTGGGAATTGCGACACTGGCTGTGTTTAAGTTAAACATTGATATATTTAATGTAATTGTATTGATTTTTTCCCCGTTGATTAGTTTCGGACAAACATTGCCTGGATTTATATTATTGTCGCTAATTCCCGCATTTTTTTATTCAATGGGAATTTCAACCTGGACTTTTCAGGCCATCCAGATCCCTGTATTTATGGCAGGAATAAATGGTAATATTCAGCAAGCAGCAGCAGGCCTGACTCCTGACCATTTTGTCACGTTTGAAATATTTTATACTGCGGGTTTAATCACAATGGGAGGTGTTGGTTGTACATTAGCATTGAATATATTAATGATGCTATCAAAGAAGAAGGATCTGAAATCACTGGGATATGTATGCATTGGCCCATCGTTGTTCAACATCAATGAACCATTAATGTATGGCGGTCCTGTTATCTTTAATCCTATGCTGATGATCCCACTGTGGATTAATGCCATCACAGGTCCTGTTGTTGTTTGGGCCTTTATGAAATTCGAATGGATGGATGTTCCAGCCAAAATTATTCAGGTTGGGCAAATCCCTCCGCCATTTGGTAGTGTTCTCGTAACTGGAGATTTCAGAGCTCTGATTTGTTATGCATTGTTATTTACCCTGTACTTGTTGACGTGGTTTCCATTCTTCAAAGCATATGAGAAAACACGGTAGTACCCCTCATTACAAAAAATATCTATGGTGAATTGTATTATGAGAGAAACAAACGATTACATGACAGAAGTTGCCATGCAAATCATTGTCGAGGCGGGTAATGCGCGGACGGCATCTGAAGAGGCTTTAGCTCTGTCTAAGAACAAAAAATTCATTGATGCTGAAGAGAAATTCATATTATCCAAAAGACTTATTACTAAAGCGCATCAATATCAGACGGAAGTCATTCAAAATTCTTTTGAAAATGAAAGCATTCAACTGAGTTTATTATTCATACATGCACAGGATACTCTAATGACTATCAAAAGTGAAATTAATCTCCACCGTGAAATTAGCGAGCTATACAAATTAATTAAATTAGATCATGAATAATCGAAGGGTAAATTATGTCAAATTCAACATCATTTCCTGAGCATTTCCTTTGGGGAGCGTCAACTAGCGCCTATCAGGTTGAGGGGGCTGCTGAATCTAATGGTAAGCTTGCATCTCAACAGGACATTCTCAACACGGTAAATGGTCTCAATAAAGCAGCAGTAGCAAGCGATCACTATCACAGGTATCAAGAAGATGTAGCTCTAATGAAAGAACTAGGATTGACTTCCTATCGTTTTTCTTTTAGCTGGGCCCGTATTTTCCCGGAAGGAAGTGGTAAGGTTAATGAAGAAGGCATTCTTTTTTACCATAACCTTGTGGATGAGTTAATCGCCAACAATATCACTCCTATTGCTACTTTATATCACTATGACATGCCAATGGCTTTAGTGGATAAATATAATGGATGGGTCGATAGAAAGAGTGTTGAAGATTTTAAAAACTATGCTGAATACCTCATTAAAAGTTTCGCTGAGAAAATAAAGTACTGGCTAACAATTAATGAACAAAGCATTATTGTAGAATACTGGACAAGCAAAAACTTTATTCCTCAAGAGATGCAGAATAACCAACAGTTGAGATATCAGATCAACCATCATATGAATTTGGCACATGCATATGCATGTAAGGCTGTACATGATTTTATTCCGGATGGAAAGGTCGGTGCAGCTTTAGGATATTCACCAGTATATCCACTAACCAGCACTGCTGAAGACAATCTGGCAGCGTTAAATGCTAATCTTATACGCAATACCTTCTACACTGATGTTTATCTTAAAGGTAAATACAATGATACATCTTTAGCAATACTGAAATCTCTTGGAATGGCTCCGGATATTTTAGAAGGTGATGAAGATATCATACAGGAAGGATTCTCTGACCTTTTGGCTGTAAATTACTATTACAGTTCTACGGCGAAGCACTGTCCACCAAATGTACCTAAGGTTGATTCCGGTGTTAATAAAACCGGAACGAAAGGAAACATGAAACAATATGAAAACTTACCAGGTTTTTATGAAATGTGCAAAAACCCGCTTTTAGATACAACAGAATGGGATTGGGCCATTGATCCTTTGGGGCTTGAATATATCCTTAGAGACCTTCATACTCGTTATGAGGTCCCTCTTATGATTACTGAAAATGGCATCGCTGGATATGATAAATTAGAGGAGGATGGTAGCATAAGAGATGACTACAGGATCGAATATATAGCAAATCATCTGCAGGCAATAAAAAATGCGATAGATTTGGGGGCAAATGTTATATCTTATAATCCCTGGTCATTTATTGATGTTCTCTCAACAAGTAATGGCTATAGCAAACGCTATGGATTAGTCTATGTTAACAGGACTGATGATAACCTCATGGATTTATCCAGGCATAAGAAAAAATCTTTTTATTGGTATAAAGAGGTGATTTCTTCTAACGGTAATATTAATATCGAGCACAAGAATAATGATTGAAAAAAAAGCGATGGTTAACGCACCAGCCGGATTACACTCCAGGCCATGTGCAATAATTTGCCAATATGCAAAAAAACACGAGCAAATTATTATCTTGCATCATGATGGTAAAGAAGCAAATGCTAAAAACATGTTTAAGATAATGCTCCTTGGAGTAAAACAAAATAATGAGGTAATCATAAAAGTAGAAGGTAATGATGCGGAGTATGTCGCAGACGAATTAGCAGATATTATTACAAAAATCAAAGAATAATATGATATCTTAGCGCTAGTTTTAACTGCAAGCTCTCCATTTTTTGGAGAGCTTAAACCTCACTAACTAAATCTATTATTCACTTATATTTTATTTAGATTTCACTCAGACCACAAAATTCTCTTTAAAATCTTATTATTTACTTAAGTAGATATTCAACTTCCATTTTTATAAAAAACATAACACAGGAGATAAATAACAGACAACCCAGCCCGCCATAAAAATCACAAATAATATCCAGCAGATATAAATATTATACATCATCACCATCTAAAAAAGGATAGTAAATGTATGCTTAGCTATAAATACATCCTATAACACAAACAACACTGGCCTTGTTATTTATATACCTCTGGTTTATTTGCACGATATCCGTGAGGATATATATATCGCATAACAGAAACATTACCATTGTGTTTATCTGATATAAAAATAATTGATCTAATAAGGGCATTGCAGATGAAAAAAAATCACTTTGTAGGAATTATCTTTTGTTTATATCCTTTTCATATTTATGCAGAAACTTCACACAATATAGAAGAGAGACTATCCCTTCTAGAACAAAGGGTAACTGATGCAGAAAATAAAGAAGCAGATAAAACAACTCAGTCAGTAAAACCAATGCAGGCTACGGACACCACGGCGGATAAAAAATCATTACTGACAAAGGAATTACAGCTAACAGGGCTCACAGATATAAAATTTTATGGCGATGTGGAATTTAATATGGATACAGCCAGCCGAACTGGTAGTTTGACGTCAGTAAGAACCAGTTTAAATAAGGAATGGGCCCCAGGAGAAAAAGAACGCTGGGATATCAACGGACGTATTTTATTAGGATTTGATGGTAGCTATACTGGTAACAATGGCCATTTTTCAGGATTCAGTGTTCAGCCTTTAGCGGACATGACTGGTGATGTAAACTTAGACGATGCTGTTTTTTACTTTGGCCAAAAAGATGACTGGAAGATTAAAGTTGGGCGATTTGAAGCCTATGATATGTTCCCACTAAATCAAGACACTTTCGTCGAATACTCCGGTAATACTGCGAACGACCTTTATAGTGATGGGTATGGATATATTTATATGATGAAAGAAGGACGGGGACGTAGTAGTGATGGCGGAAATTTTCTCTTAAGCAAGCAGATTGATAACTGGTATTTTGAGTTGAACACTCTTGTAGAAGATGGAAGCTCCTTGTTTGTAGACTCCAGTTATCATGGAAGGACTCTGGATAACCAGAAAAATGTTATATACACTCGCCCTGTTATTTCCTGGAAATATGGAAATTATAATTTTGCGGTTGGTATGGAAAAAAACTTAGTCAGAAATGCTTATGGCTCAACAAATAATTCAGGTACCTGGGTTGACCAGTCACAGCGTACGGGTTATGGGTTGACGATGAACTGGGATACGTTAAAACAAGATCCAGATAATGGGATGACCATAAATTTCAGCACCGCATATATGGATGCAGTTAGCGAAAAAGATTTTAGTGTAGGAGTTAATGGTTTATGGAGAAATATAGAACTAGGTTATATCTATGCCCATAATAATATTGAGCAGTTTGATTCATCAGCCATTAGTGATTCCTGTGATAGCAACTGCGCTCTTTTATCTCCCGGTCGTTATGACATTCATACTATTCACACATCCTGGAAAATTCCAGATATTATGGACATGCCAAACTTCAATATCTATCTTGGGGCATATGTATCATGGCTGAATTCAAAATCAGAGGCATCTGATTCATCACAGGATCGTTATGGTGCACGTTTACGTTTTAAATATTTATTCTAATCATATTATTCTCAGAAACACTAGTAAACCCTAGATTATTGGGCTGGTTGATTACAACTAACGTATAGTGTGTCATTACCAATATGTTACCATATGCCAGCTCAATATTCATTTGATACGATGTCAAAAAATTCATTTATATTTTTAATCTTGCTTATGCTGTTAAGTATTTTTTCATCAGAAAAGAGTTCCACGAGGGCATTGTAGAAATCTTGATATAACTCTCTTTCATACTCATTAATAGCAATCATAATAACTATTTTTACATCATTATGTTCGTTCCAGTCAACTCCCAATGGATTAACCATCATGGCCACTGCAGTTTTTGCCGCATCCATATGAATTGAATGTGGTAAAGCAACAATTCCAAATGCTGTCGAAGATGCATTTTCTCGAGCAAATACTGCAGGTAAAAAATTTTCATTAACAATTCCGTTGCTGAGCATGCTATTTGCCAGGCGGATTATTGCTTCTTTGGAGTTCGAGCATTCTTCGTCTGCAATGAACAATCTTTCACTAAAAAAATGTCTATATTATCTTTTAAAAATCTTTTTTCTTTTCATATTCAATCTGCGTTATTTTTGTGCAATATGTAAGCTATATTTTTCAATGCCAAAAGGAGGTATTTTAATCAATTCACAAGGATGTACAAGTTCAATTATCTCTGTCGTTATAACCAGATCATAATGGTTTTTATTTAACACATTCAACTCAGAAGTATTTATAACAACATTAATTCTTTTAGCAAAGTCTCGCACTAACTGTGATTCAACCTGCTGTGATAATTCATTATATTTTGGACAAAAGATAGCGCAACTTAACTTTTCTGATGATTCTTTATCGCGCTCTCTTTGCCTTTCAAGTTCAGAACCTATATGAAGTGCGATAAATGAAACCTCGTCTTCATTTAAAATCCATCCTTTGACAGACGCTAACTGGAATGCAATGTAAATCGAAATATCAAAAATAACTTTACAGTTATTTCTAAGGTCTATTTTCATTGTATTGTATTGCTTTCTGTTTTCATTTATTCTATGGCTTAATGATTTAAGATGTGCAGAAAATAAAGAAATAAAAGTATCAGACCTCAGTGAAATCATGAAATGACTTTCTGTCCGCTCGGCCAAATCATTCGCTAAATCAAACCACTCAGAGTTTTCTGCAATTTGCTCATCATTTATATCCCTCTGATTAAGAACACCAAAATAAGCATCCAGAAGTAGATATATGGTTTTCTTTTCTGGTTCGGGGAAAATTATTGTCAACTCATGTTCTATTTTTTCAATAAAACTACCGTACTTTTTAAAATCTGATTCTGAAGTATTAGCCCCAGGTAAAAAACAACCATTCCTGACTCGTTCAATTATGATTAGAACATGTACTGTTAAATTGTATATTGAATAGTCGTTATAACGATGATTGTTTTTATTAGTAAACTGTTTGATTATATCCTTAACTTTAATTAAGCTAATTTCTTCAAAAATATCCTCAAGAGATTCTCGTAGAGAAAACTTCTGGCTTGTTTCTTCGAAAATGATAGTTGAAACCAACTTTCTTATTTTCACTTCATTTCCAGAGATACAAATCACGCCATCAGACACATAGAAGCGGACATCAAATTCAGCTGCACGCGAATTCATTTCTCTTATCGTTTTTCTCGCCAACGATTCACTTACCATCATAATATCAGCTAACTGTATTATTGATATTTTTCGCTGTTCTAAAATAACTTCTTTGATAAGACGATAATATCGCTCATTCTCACTGGTAATCGTCTTAGCTGACCGAAACTTTTCCTTCACAGTTGAATTTTTAACAATGGAATAACCATTTTTATCTGAGTGGATTATTTTCTCCCCAGCCAGATCATTAATATCTGACACACAGTATTTGACTGTCCGTAGAGAAACATCCAGTTTCTTTGCCAAATTAGCAGCCGTAATTGGTTTTAACTGTTCAGAGAGTACAGCTGTCAGGCTATATCGTAAGTTTTGTCGCTTGCCCATGACTATGACCTTCAGTTTTTATGCGTATTTTAACAATAAAACCCCTGTTATCAAATTATAATTTCCTATATTTGAATAATCTCACAATATCTGGTAGATTCTAATCAATGAATAAATATCATTAGCTTCAATCATATGCGAGATATTTTTAAAACTAAAAATTTCTCTTTGTTTTAATCAAAATCGTGCCATTATTTTTATTCTTATCCGACTAGGGCCCCATCGTTATCCTGACGGACGGGTGCAGATGTCCACCAGATCGCGCTACGTGAAATCCGGCAGGGTTACAGGGGTGTACCAGGTCGAATTTCGTGTAGCGCATCCTCACCTGTAAGTCTGCAGGCCTCTATCTGTTACCCTGGCATTACCCCATTTCTCCCAAAAACGACGAAAGTGCCTGCAGGCCACGTCATGCCTGGCTTCAGCACGGATCTGAACGGTAAAAGGATCCTTTACGTATTTGGTTTTACCCGCAATAATGCCGGATAAGACAACAAAAGGATCCGCGCGCTGCGATTTATTCTCATGGCAGGATCCGGCATTTCAGGCCAGAATACCTGTATCCATACACAGTGCGTGCGCTACGTGAAAAATAACAGATGAACAACCTCATTCCCCTGCAGAATTCACCAGAACGCGTTTCATTATTACCGATTGCGCCAGGTGTCGACTTTGGGACCGCGGTCGCACTTCGCCGGATGGCCACCTCCACCGGGGTCACGCCGGCCTACCTGCTGGCCCCCGAAGTGAGCGCCCTCCTCTTTTATATGCCCGATCAGCGTCACCACATGTTGTTTGCCGCCATGTGGAACACCGGCATCAGGATCGGTGAGGCCAGGATGCTTACCCCGGAATCCTTTGATTTTGACGGACTGCGGCCGTTCGTGCGGGTGCTGTCCGAAAAGGTACGTGCCCGGCGCGGGCGCCCGCCCAAAGATGAGGTTCGCCTGGTCCCGCTGACCGACAGAGATTTTGTCCGTCAGATGGAGAGCTGGATGGTGACCACCCGTCCCCGCCGGCGGGAGCCGTTGTGGGCCGTCACCGATGAGACCATGCGCAACTGGCTGAAGCAGGCGGTAAAACGGGCGGAAGCTGACGGGGTGTATTTTTCAATACCGGTGACGCCACATACGTTCAGGCACAGCTACATCATGCACATGCTCTATCATCGCCAGCCGAAGAAGGTTATTCAGGCACTGGTCGGTCATAAGGATCCGCGCTCAATGGAAGTGTATACCCGGGTGTTTGCACTCGAACTGGCGGCAACACTGGCAGTACCTTTCACCGGTGATGGTCGTGATGCGGCGGAGATCCTTCGCGCATTACCTCCGGAAAATAAGCCGGCTCCGGAGCGATAACGGGATATCCGCTGGCGCAGATGTTCCTTTGCCGTGTGCAGAAACGGTGATTTGCATACTGCAGTCAATATTGTCGTCGGTTGCATACCACAGTCATGATCCGGAGGTTCCCTGCGCGTCAGTCCGTTTTATCAGGGGTTGCTGTCGACAGGCCCCTTCCGGATCAAGAGGATATGACACCTCTGAGTGTTCTCTGTTTCAGGGCGAAACCACGAAGGCAACGACCTTTAGTCATGTACCTTACAGGCGAGTGAGCTGAGTCTTATTTTTGCCGGCACAGTATCCCACATGATTTTTTCTTTTAAGAACAAAGAGATTCAGGGTGTCAGCCAGTATCTTTTTGAGGGGCTTCTTTATCGTAGCCGGGGCTGCATCATGCCTTTATTTCGCGTACATCAGACTCTTGCGGATACGTCATCAAAGATGACCCGAACGGGAACTGTCTTGTGAAGCCGTTCTCCATCAGCCTAGCCTCTTCGCTGCTCATCGTTTGTCTGGCAGGTAAATGCTCATCATGAGCAAACAAATCAGGTATGACGCGAAGCACATATGAAGGTGTTAAGTCTTTTTCTACCGCGCTGCATATGGGGGGACATTAAGCTCATCATCAATACTCAGACTGATACTCCCTCCTTTCCGTCACCTCAGAAATGCACTGTCGTATGCAGATGCCAGGATGTAGACACAACCCGGATGCCCGTCATAACCTGTTTCGTAGATCTTGTCTGCGGTATGTAGTTCCATGTGTTCCTGATACTCAGGCCATACCGATCGCCGAAAAGCGTACCCTGCGCCCGCACTTTCAAATCCAGTGCTAAGTCACTGAGAATGCTGGTGACAGCGTCACTTTCAACAGCTCAGCCGCGCAGGATGCGACTTCCGCATCACTACACCTTTCTATTCACCACATGTGTGTCTTGCCCTGAGTCAACCCGGGACTATGCCCACTCCACTCTGAGACAGAGTCTGAGTTCAGCAACGGCCATAAAAATTGACTGCGGTATGCTGGTATTCATACCGCAGTCAATAACCCCCGAAAGCTTACACACCAGCATGCATACCGCAGTCAATATTTGCATGCTGCAGATAATTATCACATACCACAGTCAATTTAATGGGGGGAAGTCATAAGAGAAGAACGGAGAATATTGACTGTAGTATGCGTGATGCATATCGCAGTCAATAAGGGGAAAAAGCGCGCACCTCAGTAAACATTCACATACCGCAGTCAAGTTTACTGCTTCATGTTTGCGAGTGCTTCAGCCAGTTTTTGGGGGTCAATCCCGGCAGATTTCAATGCATTAATGACTTCGTCATAATTCTGCTCGGTCGCTTTTTCATCTTCGTCATTCCGGGGCGTTTTGGTATTGCTGATGAGCTTAGGATTACGATAGTGCACGCTAAAGTAAGTTGACCGGCCACGCTTAAATTCGGTGTAGTCCAGGTACCCGATGTCCCGCAACTGCTCCATGGCTTTACGGACGGTATGGTTTTGCGTGTAGACGTTGGAGGTAAGATTAAGCCTGTCCCTCATACGCTTCATCGAAATCGGCGCCGGGTTCTGTGGCAGGCTCTCAATGTAGGTATACAAGGCCTGAGCAGACTCTTTCCGCTGGAGTGCGTCAATAGCCTTCAGACGAAGCAGTACACGCCTGTCCATATGGTATAGCTCAAAGAGTTTCGGTTCGGCCTTGATCTCAATGCGATCCTCGGTGATGTCATAGAAAGCCGATTGTACCAGGTGGGTTGTCCAGCCCTTCGTTTCACTCTGGAATTTCAGTGTAACGGAGGCCAGTTTAAACAAAGAATTACTGATACGGTCGCGCATTTTCTTGTTTGAACGACGTGTGTCAAAGCCGCACATCTTAACGAACTCTACAAAAGACAATTCCAGCGTGTCTTTTTTTACGCCATACTCGGACATGGAACGGATGATCCCCAGCCAGACTTTGAAGTCGGTATCCATATCCAGACGCGATCCGGTGATCCTGACATCGTTGTAACCTTCGCTCTTTGCGATGGACAGCTGTACAAGCTCCTCAGTGGCATCTGTGACGTTTTTACGGTTCGTCTTACTCCTTGCTGTCGATTTAAGCGTAGGAACGAAGAGACCGAGTCTCATGAGCGCCACAGGCTGAACCGTGCTGGTACTGTTGACATCCAGCTTAACAACTTCACCGGTTGTCTTATCAACCTCCTGCAGATTCAGAGGTAACTTATTATTTTCACTGGTCATCTTAGATCCCAACGGTTATCCACAAGGGAAAGTATAAATGCATACCTCAGTCAATGGAAATACATACCACAGTGAATGCTTTACATATCACAGTATTAGATAACACATACTACAGTCAACATTTTACACTCTTCAGTCAATACTGATCCCTCTTCAGCCCAGTCACCACAGGCTCTCAGACGATACGGGGATCTCTTTTGATCTCACTAGGGATCTCTTTTGGATCAATTTATTGGATCGGCCCTGTGAATAACAAGATCCAGAACCCTCATCAAAACCTTTCAGAACCAAAAAACAGTCTCTTACTCACAACGAACATACCCTTTGACCAAAAGAATAGCGCCCAGTGAACCTCAGAGCAGGATCTTATCTTCACTGCGGTATGCAAAGGATCCTTATAGAATACTCTGTTTACCTCAATACAATCAGTGAACACACCACAGTCAAGATACTGCATACCGCAGTCAATATTATAAATACACCTGAATCACTCTCTGAAGCCAGCTCCTGCGCGTCATTGCTCCCTGCCATCACAGCACTTTTCCGCTTCCTCGACGCTTTCTCACTTCGTGAGATCACTTACTGCGGCGAGCGGCAGTCATTATTATTGACTGCGATATGCAAACTACATGGGTTGTGTAGAGACTACATACAACTTCCGTATATTCTGTGACCATCTTTGCATGTTTTGCCTTGCTTTGCTTTTTTATTGTTGCTTTGCATTAATTTCCAAGATTTAATAAAATAATGCAAAGTGATGATTAAAGGATGCTCAAATGGGATTAATGGATACACTTAACCAGTGCATTACGGCTGGTCATGAAATGACAAAGGCAATCGCTATTGCCCAGTTTAATGATGACAGTCCGGAAGCACGAAAAATTACCCGCCGCTGGAGAATAGGCGAAGCAGCAGATTTAGTCGGAGTATCTTCTCAGGCTATCAGGGATGCAGAAAAAGCCGGCCGGCTGCCACACCCCGATCTGGAGACCCGTGGCAGGGTTGAACAGCGTGTTGGCTACACCATCGAACAAATCAACCACATGCGGGATGTCTTCGGTACCCGCCTGCGTCGTTCTGAAGATTCTTTCCCGCCGGTGATCGGTGTCGCTGCCCATAAAGGCGGCGTCTATAAAACTTCTGTCTCGGTTCACCTTGCTCAGGATCTCGCGCTGAAAGGGTTACGTGTTCTGCTGGTTGAAGGCAATGATCCGCAGGGTACCGCATCGATGTACCACGGATGGGTGCCCGATCTTCATATTCATGCAGAAGATACGTTACTCCCCTTCTATCTTGGGGAAAAAGATGATGCCGGCTATGCCGTTAAACCGACCTGCTGGCCGGGCCTAGATATCATCCCTTCCTGTCTGGCACTTCATCGTATCGAAACAGAACTGATGGGAAAATTCGATGAAGGTAAACTCCCCACCGATCCGCACCTGATGCTTCGCCTTGCGATTGAGACCGTGGCTCATGATTATGATGTCATTGTGATAGACAGTGCCCCAAACCTGGGTATTGGTACTATTAATGTCGTGTGTGCTGCCGATGTACTAATCGTTCCGACTCCTGCTGAATTGTTTGACTACACCTCTGCCTTGCAGTTCTTCGACATGCTGCGCGATCTGCTGAAGAACGTTGACCTTAAAGGGTTTGAACCTGATGTGCGGATCCTGTTAACCAAATACAGCAATAACAACGGCTCGCAGTCACCCTGGATGGAAGAACAAATCAGGGATGCCTGGGGAAGTATGGTTCTCAAGAATGTCGTCCGTGAAACAGATGAAGTGGGCAAAGGGCAGATCCGCATGAGAACTGTTTTTGAGCAGGCTATTGATCAACGTTCTTCAACCGGCGCCTGGAGAAATGCGCTGTCTATCTGGGAACCCGTCTGTAATGAAATTTTTGATCGCCTGATTAAACCGCGTTGGGAGATTAGATAATGAAACGTGCGCCAGTCATTCCAAAACATACGGTTACTACGCCTTCAGCGGAAACCCCTTCTTCTCCGGCGCCGGCCGCACCGATGGTTGATTCTTTAATCGCCCGAGTCGGCGCAATGGCTCGTGGGAACACCATCGCGCTGCCCGTATGCGGACGTGAGGTCAAATTCACTCTGGAAGCCATCCCGGGTAGCCTTGTTGAAAATACCTCACGGGTCTGGTCGGGCAATGAACGTGACCAGGAACTCCTGACAGAAGATGCTCTTGATGACCTGATCCCTTCATTCTTACTGGCTGGCCAGCAAACACCGGCGTTTGGCCGTCGGGTTTCCGGTGTTATTGAAGTGGCTGATGGTAGCCGCCGTCGTAAAGCAGCGATCCTGACATCCAGTGACTATCGCATCCTGGTTGGTGATCTCGACGATGAACAGATGTCAGCATTATCCAGACTGGGTAATGACTACCGTCCAACCAGTGCGTATGAACGTGGTCAGCGTTATGCATATCGTCTGCAGAACGAGTTTTCCGGGAATGTCTCAGCGCTTGCTGATGCAGAAAACATTTCACGGAAAATCATCAGCCGTTGTATCAATACATCAAAATTACCAAAGTCCGTCGTTGCCCTCTTCTCTCACCCTGGCGAACTGTCTGCCCGGGCTGGCGAAGCACTTCACAAGGCGTTTTCAGATAAAGAAGCATTACTCCTGCAGCAGGCTGCTGATTTGCATGACCAGAAGAAAGCGGGCGTGATATTTGAACCGGATGAAGTCATCGCACTCCTGACTTCCGCGCTGAAGCCGATACCTGCCAGCAGACCAAATCTGAGCACGCGGCATCAGTTTGTCCCCGGTGCTTCTGCGCTGTACAAGGGTGATAAAGTTATACTGAGTCTCGATAAGACCCGAGTTCCTGTGGAATGTATCGAGAAGATAGAAGCTATTCTGAAGGAACTGGCGATACCTGCGTCCTGATAGGAAGTTTCCGTATGTAATGCAATTATAGTTTCCTC
This sequence comes from Klebsiella sp. B345, assembly GCF_051131735.1. Taxonomy (NCBI): domain Bacteria; kingdom Pseudomonadati; phylum Pseudomonadota; class Gammaproteobacteria; order Enterobacterales; family Enterobacteriaceae; genus Klebsiella; species Klebsiella sp. B345. The sequence continues at coordinate 104,325 of NZ_CP180444.1, read as the reverse complement.
TTTTTTCTGTCCTCACCCCACTTCTTTCCTGAGCGGGCTCTGGAATTCTTTCCTGGCCTGCTGCTTCATTCACTTCCTTACAATGACTTTTGTTGAGCTCATACTACCCTGAGCTCAACTGGGACCACGGTCCCACGGGCCAGATTGAACATTGGCATGTCACTGGGACCACGGTCCCACGGGTCAGCTTGAATATCGGTATATCACTGGGACCACGGTCCCACGGGTCAGTTGAACATTGGTATGTCGCTGGGATCACGGTCCCACGGGCCAGATTGAACATCAGTATGTCGCTGGGACCACGGTCCCACGGGTTAGCTTGAATATCGGTATATCACTGGGACCACGGTCCCACGGGCCAGATTGAACATTGGCATGTCACTGGGACCACGGTCCCACGGGTCAGATTGAATATCGGTATATCACTGGGACCATGGTCCCACGGGCCAGATTGAACATCGGTATATCACTGGGACCACGGTCCCACGGGTCAGTTGAACATTAGTTTGCATCTGGGAAAGTAGTCAGCTTTCAGGACTTAAGCCTATATGCCGTCGTGGGGAGGAACCTTGTTGCTACCTACAAATCTATGTTCAATAGGGAGCATGCTACGACAGATTGTTGGGGGGAACAGGGAGATTCGGCTTTATGGAAGTATCAGTCAGTATCGTTCGCGCAATACATTCAGTTTGACGGCTATGAAGACTAGATTATGGCGGAGCCGATAGAGTCCGCCGGGCGAGTAGGATAACTTATCCAGGAAATCCGCGTCCGGGGGGGGATCATCAGCAAACGTAAACTGACGCAGGGAGGGACAGGTATTACAGATGGAGGCCAGGCTAGCTAAAGATAACAGCAAACAATCTTCTACGCGCTGCAAGCTAGATTGTGAAACCGGGAAGTTCGCCGGCACTGCGGTCGGGAGTGGCGCCTGGAGTTTACGCCGTTTTGATTTGACCTGTATCCGGAAGTTCCAGTTTGATGAAAAATCGTCAGGCATGCTGAACGGTACCGACCCGGTGGACCTGACGGAGACCTGGTACTGCCAGCTGGACGTCGCGTTACGGGCAGAGGGGATCACCGGTCTGAATGAGGAGGTCAGGCAGGCCGTTATCACCCCTGACGAAACGCTCCGCGGCCTGCCGGCGCCGGCGCGCCTGATGCAGGTTCTGCGCGACAGTCCGGAGGCATTCCCGCTCACTGCTGCCAGCTATGATGACACGGAAGCCGCGCTGGCTGACCTGCTGTCCCGCGCGGGGTTCACCGCCGACCAGGTGCAGGAGCTGCAGTGGCATCGCATCCGCTGGCCGCTGATGAGTCAGGAAGCATCTGACCGCGCGAGCTAAACTGTCTGCTGGACGACCTGGAACGACAGCAGCTGTACTGCAGGCGTGATCAACTGGTGGACATCGTGTTTTCGCCGGTACGCAAACCCGGCGAGAGCTGGACTGAACGTCTGCAGTGGCTCCTGATTACGGATGGATTTGGGTTCCGCAGTCCGCCGTCCCGTGAAGCGGCCGCCCGAGCTCTGGCTATCCTGGCCGGTTACACGGGACGGGAGGTGGCGGAGCATCTGGCCACGGTGATGGTGTGGAATGACGCCGGAGCAATGAGCCTGCTGTCTTCAGCTGGCCACGTTCATCTGAGCGTGACCAACAGGCGTAGCAAAACCCTGGCTGTGGATCTCCGGCCTGGTGCATGAGAACCGGGACCGCCCACAACCTCCACAAGGAACAACAGCTGAACCATGAAAGTCACGGAAACCCGACTGGACACCCTGATGGATAATCTGAATACCATGATTTGTGAGGACAGCCTGCTGATGCGCGCAGAATGCTAGGTCCTGATGCGAGCTGTCATCATCGGTGCCATGAAAGAGCGCGTCAGCATGAAAAAAAGACTCGTCCTCAATCTCGGCAATAACGATATTGCCATGCTGGATTTTTTCCGCTTTATCAACGACCAGCAGTTCGCCGGAATAAAGACCGATGTCCGTCATCGAATTTCCTATGGTCCTGACAAGATCGGTCGAGAGACGCCGGCGAATACAATACTCGTAGAGGCCCAGTTCTGATTCGGTGTAATCGGCGGCAGGGGAGGGAAAACCTGCCGCTCATCGTTCAGTGAAAGCGGAAGAGTTGGTATTCCTGGGTTGAGTGTTGCTGGTGTGAATTTCATTGTCTTTTTTTGCTGTGTATATATACAGGAATTGTTTCCGACAGCTTATTTTTGCAAGCCTCTTTACGCCGCCCCTCGATAAACCCACTGCTGTGATGGCGATAAAAGTGTCATGTAACAAAAACGCATGCAAGGGCGGCACTGAACTAGTTATCCTGTAATATACTAATAGCAAATGAATTTCATTGCCGAAGAGGTCTTTATGCCACCCGGTTTCAGAAATATCCTCAGGTTTGCCGGCGTCCCGTTAGACAGCAGTGAACCTGTACGAAGAAAATACGGCAGTCGGCTGATTGGCATCGTAACCATATGCCTGCTTCCTCTTCTGGTGTTCGAAGTCCCGCACTGGATTTTTGTCTTGTCGCAAGTTATCTGGGGAGCGGGCGTTTATGTCGGCCTGTCCCTGGTCGGAGATAAATTCCGTCCCCGCTGATGTTTCCTTTTCATTGAGGTTAAAAAACGAACAGGTGGTATGGTGTCAGCTTTACGGCTCTTCTCCGGCACCTACCTCCAGGTTATCCACAGAGTTAAGCCATCCCTTTGTGGATATATGTGCGGGTACCCCTTCTTCAGTCTGGTGCGGTAGGTAGCCTGCTTCCCGCTGCCAGACTCACGTGCGTGGGTTCCCCGACTGCGCCGTTGACCTCATTGTCACTGAACTTCCGTACCTCATTGGCTTTAAGGGGCGTCTGGGCTGCCAGATTGCCGGGGTGATATCGGATGGATGGCTGTAAGCATCCCTGCAATCCGCACCATTCACTTTTGGAGATCTTCCGACATACTGATTATGTCCTCTGAGGAGATCACCATGCGTAAAGCCCGATTCACCGAACACCAGATCATTACCGTTCTGAAGTCCGTCGAAGCCGGACGGATGTCTGCCGTGAAGCCGGTATATCCGAAGCCAGTTATTACAACTGGAACGCGAAGTTTGGTGGTATATCAGCCTCTGATTTTAAAAGATAAAAGACCTCGAGGATGAAAATCGTCGTCTCAAACAAATGTTTGCCGATATCAGCCTTGAATACCGGGCCCTGAAAGACGTTATCGAAAAAAGTTTAAAACCAGCGATAAAGCGTAAACTCGTCAGCTATCTGACGGCGCAATTTGCCATGAGTTTACGCAAGGCATGCAGGACATTATCGCTGAGCAGGACAGTGTATTTTTAACAGCCCAATACCCGGCGTAATGAACCGGTGATCCAGTTGCTGGCTTAGCTGGCAGAGCGCTACCCACGGTATGGTTTTAATAAGCTGTTCCAGTTGCTACGCAGGCAGGGTAAGGCCTGGGATCATAAACGCGCTCACCACATTACTGTCTACTGAAACTGAATTTTTGCCGCAAGGGAAAGCAGCGTCTGCCGGTACGCAACCCGGTGGCACTGGTGACGCCAGGAGCGTTGAACCAGAGCTGGTCCATCGATTTTATGCACGATGCGCTGGTCTGTGGCAGACGCTTCCGAACCTTCAATGTGGTGGATGATTTTAACCGTGAAGCACTGGCGATAGAAATCGACCTGAATATCCCGACGCAGTGGGTGGTCAGAGTGCTGGACAGGATCGTTGCAAACCGGGGCTATCCGCTGAAGATGCGGATGGACAACGGTCCAAAACGGGTCTCACTGGTGCTGGCACAATGGGCTGAGGAACATGGTGTGATGCTGGAATTTATCAAACTAGGTAAGTCGACGCAGAATGCGTTTATCGAACGCTTTAACCGGACGTACCGGACAGAAATCCTGGATTTTTATCTGTTCAGAACCCTGAATGAAGCCAGGGAAATTACAGAGCACTGGCTGATGGATTATAACAGCGAGCGACCTCATGAATCCCTGAACAACCTGACGCCGGAAGGGTACCGACTGATGGCGGAAAGCCCGGAATACTCAAAAAATGCATGGAACTAAAGCTGGGATACTTAGAAGACAAGTCCATTTCTGACTAAGGCGACGGCATAAGGAAACCGCAGACAGAACTGAGTGTGTGGTCCTGAAAATGGCCCTGAATGACAAACCGGTGTTTTGGGATCACCCTGCACACCTTGGTTCAGGGGAGGGGGGCATCATTCCTAAATTTTGTTTCTGAATTGAGAATTGCAGATCAGAACAAATGCGCTCATGTACCTTGTTTGTTGACGGTGTTTCCTACATGCAGCATTCCGCCGATCATATCGCGAAATGTCATTGCGAAATCAGCATCCCGTGAATTTTCATCTGCTTCAATATCGGACAAGATGCCATAGGTCAGAGATAACAGTAACCTGGCCGCCTTTCTGTTATTGATATTATTGCCGATCTCCCCTTTGGCCTGCGCATCGTTGAAACGTGCAACGAGGAAATCTGTGATGGTCTGGTATTTGCTTTTGAGCATGTCCGCGACCTGAGGATTTCGCATCCCCTCCGCCATTATTTCCATAACTAACGCGCGTTGAGCGCAATCTTCATGTGTGACGTCAATCATAGAGTCCACCAGATAATCTACCAGGCCAACGCCTTCGAGTGGATGACGGAAGCGGGTTAAGGCTCTTTCCTGATCTTCAAGGATTATGGCCTGAATCAAGGCCTCTTTTGACACGAAGTGGTGATACAAGGTTCCAGGACTCATGTCGCTGGCCTTGCAGATGGTTTTCATTGACGTGTTATGAAAACCATTTTCTGCAAAGCACTCTCTTGCGGCCTTCAGGATCCTGGTACGCGTTGACATTCCGGATAATGTTTTACCCATTAAGGTTGCTCGATTCTTCTTCGAAAACAACAGTGTAACCGGTGATTAGATTGACGCCTACCGGCAAATTAACTTTTTTGGTCAACCAATATTTTATGTTGCGTAGCCTTTCCGAAGTGAGAAACACATGCAGGGAAATTAGAATGAACGTTCGGTTGGGTATTTTTCACTCTATGTCAATTGGTGGTTTTATGTATATGTGATTGGTGTAGCATAAACTACATTGCAAATTTTAATTTTATGACATTCTCTTCAGTTCTTTGTGGTGTGGATTCTCCGCAGTGATTCATCCGTGATAACAATGCGGTCTATGAACTGGTTAACTTGTACTTTTTTTGGTTGACCAATCACCCACAAAGAAAAGGAGAGTTGTGATGTTACGTCCTGTTGAAACTTCAACCCGAGAAATCAAGAAACTAGATGGTCTGTGGTCATTCTGTCTGGATACTGCTGATTGCGGCATGGCACAGCAATGGTGGAAGCGCCCGCTTTCTCCAAGTCGTGCGATTGCAGTACCTGGTAGCTTTAACGATCAGTTCGCCGATGCTGATATTCGCAATTACGTTGGGAACGTCTGGTATCAGCGGCAGGTATTTATTCCGAATGGGTGGGGTAACCAACGTATTGTTCTACGGTTTGACGCGGTCACGCATTATGGAAAGGTCTGGGTTAACGATAACTTTTTAATGGAACATCAGGGTGGGTATACACCTTTTGAGGCTGATATTAGCCATCTTGTTTCACCGGGTGAAAATGTCCAGGTCACAGTCTGTGTGAATAACGAACTCAACTGGCAGACGATTCCTCCAGGAATAGTGACATGTGATGATAATGGTAAGAAGCAACAATCCTATTTCCATGATTTCTTTAACTATGCCGGCATTCATCGCAGTGTCATGCTCTATACCACTCCACGCTCTTTCGTTGAAGATATCACTGTGGTGACCCATGTCAGTGAGAATGGTGAAGAGGCCACCATTTGTTGGCAAGTTACGGGCAAGGGAAATATTGCTGTTGAATTACGTGATGCGGAACAGCAACTTGTCGCTTCAGGGCAAGGGGCTGAGGGCCAGTTACGATTGACTTCCCCATGCTTGTGGCAGCCTGGTGAAGGCTATCTATATAATTTTAAAGTGGTTTTGTCTGACTCGGCAGAGCGTGATGAATACCCGCTGCGCGTGGGTATCCGTTCAGTTGAAGTGAAGGGAGAACAGTTTCTGATTAACAACAAACCTTTTTATTTCACTGGGTTTGGGCGTCATGAAGATGCCGACTTACGAGGGAAAGGATTTGATAACGTCCTGATGGTCCACGACCATGCGCTAATGGAATGGATTGGTGCGAACTCATATCGAACATCACATTATCCCTATGCTGAGGAGATGCTCGACTGGGCGGATGAGCAGGGCATTGTCATAATCGATGAGACAGCTGCAGTCGGCTTTAACCTGTCTCTGGGCATTGGCTTTGATGCGTGCGAAAAACCGACGTCATTGTACGGCGATGGCGCAATTAATGATCGGACCCAACAGGCGCACCTTCAGGCTATTCGGGAACTCATCGCACGCGATAAAAACCACCCAAGCGTTGTCATGTGGAGTATTGCCAATGAACCGGATACACGTCCTGAAGGGGCCAGGGAATACTTTGAGCCTCTGGCGATTGCGACACGCGAGCTTGATCCGACCCGACCTATTACCTGTGTCAATGTGATGTTCTGTGATGCTGAAAGCGATACGATCACCGATCTTTTCGATGTGGTTTGCCTTAACCGCTACTACGGATGGTATTTACAAAGTGGCGATCTTGAGAAAGCTGAACGTGTGCTGGAAAAAGAGCTGCTGGCATGGCAGGACAAACTTCATCGTCCCATCATTATTACCGAATATGGTGTTGATACCATGGCCGGACTGCATTCGATGTACACCGATATGTGGAGCGAAGAGTTTCAGTGTGCGTGGCTCGATATGTACCACCGTGTTTTCGATCGGGTTAGTGCCGTGGTGGGCGAACAGGTCTGGAATTTTGCTGATTTTTCTACTTCTCAAGGAATTATGCGCGTTGGTGGCAACCGCAAAGGGATTTTTACCCGCGATAGAAAACCGAAATCCGCTGCTTTCCTGCTGAAAAAACGCTGGACTACCATGACATTTGGCGAGAAACCTCAGCAGGGAGAGTCATTATGAGCCAGCAGCTCTCCTGGCGCGCCATCATCGGCTATAGTCTGGGTGATGTCGCTAATAATTTTGCCTTCGCTATGGGGGCACTATTTCTTCTGAGCTACTACACCGACGTCGCAGGCGTCGGTGCCGCAGCTGCGGGAACGATGCTATTGCTGGTGCGTGTTTTTGACGCCTTTGCTGATGTCACGGCGGGGCGTATTGTGGACAGTGTTAATACGCGTTGGGGAAAATTCCGTCCTTTCCTGCTTTTCGGCTCAGCACCTTTAATGGTTTTCAGCGTTCTGGTTTTTTGTGTCCCCGCAGAGTGGAGCCACAGCAGCAAAGTTATTTACGCGTATATTACTTATATGGGACTGGGAATTTGCTATAGCCTTGTGAATATCCCTTATGGCTCACTTGCGACGGCCATGACCCAACAGCCGCAATCACGTGCCCGGCTTGGCGCTGCGCGCAGTATCGCGGCCTCACTCACCTTTGTTTGTCTGGCGTTTCTCATCGGGCCACGGATTAGCAGTGCCAGTCCGACTGAAATGCAGGATGTTTATCTCTTCTGGACTATTATCCTGGCAGTTGCAGGTACTGTGCTATATTTCGTCTGTTTTAAATCGACCAAAGAAAATGTCGTGCGTATCGTGGCGCAGCCTTCGATGAAGATAAGTTTACAGACGGTAAAGCAAAATCGACCCTTGATTATGCTGTGTGCTGGGGCACTGTGTTTACTTATCTCGACCTTTGCGGTCAGTGCATCTTCATTATTTTATGTTCGTTATGTTTTAAATGATGCTGGACTTTTCTCGGTGATGGTATTGGTTCAGATGTTGATAGGAACTGTTGCCTCGGCTCCGATGGTTCCGCGATTGGTCACTTGTGTTGGGAAAAAGAACACCTTCCTGATTGGCTCATTGCTTGGAACTAGCGGTTATCTGTTGTTTTTTTATATGTCGGCTCATTCCGTTCCTGTTGCGCTCACCGCGCTGGCCATCGCTTCTGTTGGTCAGGGAATATCGATGACGGTGATGTGGGCACTTGAGGCGGATACTGTCGAGTATGGCGAGTATCTGACAGGTGTGAGAATTGAGGGGTTAACCTACTCACTGTTTTCCTTTACTCGCAAGTGTGGTCAGGCCATCGGCGGTTCAATTCCGGCATTTATTCTGGGGCTAAGCGGATATATTGCTAACCAAGCGCAAACACCGGAAGTCATTATGGGTATCCGTATGTCGATTGCGCTGGTACCTTGTGGATTCTTATTATTAGCATTTATTATTATGTGGTTTTATCCGCTAACAGATCAGAAATTCAAAGAAATTATTTTAGAGATTGATGCGCGTAAAAAAACGCAACAAAAACTAATCGACGACTTTAAAAAATAATAGCCATATAGTTTTATTATAAAATAATTACAAAACCAAAGGTTAAACGATGAATAAAATAACACGTTTGACGGCTATTGCTATAGCCGTGGCCTCGGTGTGTACCTCTGTATTAGCGGAACAAATCTCTGACGATGAAGCAGCATTAAGATTTAGATTGAAAAATGAGTTGCGCAGAGCGGACAAGCCCAGCGCCGGTACTGGGAGCGATATATATGCCTGGGTGCAAGGAGGGCTCGTTGATTTTAACAGTGGTTATTACTCTCAATTTATAGGGGTAGAGGGGGGAGCCTATTACGTTTATAAACTTGGCGCCCGAGATAATATGAGTACGCGCTGGTACTTAGATGACCATGAAAGTTTTGGCTATGCACTTGGAGCTCTAAAAATAAAATCTGGTGACAATGTTAGATTGAAAATAGGGCGTTTTGGAACGGATTATAGTTACGGGAGTTTACCGTGGCGAATCCCCCTTATCGGTAGCAGTTCACAGCGTACATTACCTACGGTTTCCGAAGGCGCTTTAGGTTATTTCGCTCCGACAGAGAATTTTGAACTTTGGGCAATGTGGCGCACACGAGTATTTCAATGGACCGACTCGGCAACCGGTATTCGTGATGAAGGTGTATATAACAGTAAGACCGGAAAATACGATAAGCATCGATCTCGCTCATTTTTAACCGCCAGCTGGCATGATGATCGTAGCCGTTATTCACTGGGAGGCTCAGTACAGAGAGATGTATCTCACCAGCTGCAGAGCATTATTGAACAAACAATCCCGTTGTCGTCGGGATATGCCCTGAAGGGCGAGCTATTGGGTTTCTATGCCGGACTTGATGGGTTGAGCCGCTCGTCAAGCCAGCCGAATGAGACTGCATTGGTCAGCGGTCAGTTGACCTGGAGTGCGCCGTGGGGAAGTCTTTTCGCCAGCGGTGGATATCTCCGCCATTCGATGAATGGTGCAGTGGTTGATACAGATATTGGCTATCCCTTCTCACTCAGCCTCGATCGCAACCGCGAAGGGATGCAGTCCTGGCAGATGGGGGCCAACTATCGACTGACACCGCAGCTGACTTTAACACTGGCACCAGTTGTCACCCGTGGCTACGAATCCAGTCAGCGAGATGTACAAATTGAAGGTATGGGGCTGCTCGGCGCGGTTAACTATCGGGTTGCCGAGGGGCCGCTCAGCGGGATGAATATATTCCTTGCCGCCGATAAGGGCCGTGAAAAGCGCGACGGCAGTTCGCTAGGTGACAGACTTAATTACTGGGATGTGAAGATGAGTATCCAGTATGACTTTATGCTGCGGTAATGCTGACGGGAGGGGCATTTTCACTACGACATCGGATGGCTTCAGGATAGCTGGGGTGTTGTGACTTTCGGTAGTTGCTTAGCTTGTTCATCAGCACCTGCCTGAGTATGGCCTTGAGACTCCTGACGAAGCATGTGCGATGAAGAACGGATTGGCATTTATTAAAAAATTAATTGGTCGACCAATAGGTTGGCTTGTTTGGCGGGTTGTTTGACTGTATGACTCGTCCCCCCTAAACATGGCTATAGCCTGTTTGAGCTGTATAAAACAGCGATCTCATCGTAAGAGAGGAGTTGAAATATGAAACAAACCTGGCGTTGGTATGGCCCTAATGACCCGGTAACGCTTGCCGATGTACGTCAGGCTGGCGCAAGTGGCGTGGTAACCGCATTACACCATATCCCTAATGGGCTGGTTTGGTCTGTTGAAGAGATTATGGAGCGTAAAACTATTGTCGAAGAGGCGGGGCTCGAGTGGTCTGTGGTCGAGAGCGTGCCGATTCATGAGGATATCAAAACCCACAGTGGTCAATACGATCTGTGGATAAACAATTATCAACAGACGCTGCGTAACCTGGCACAATGCGGGATCTACACCGTTTGCTACAACTTCATGCCTGTACTGGACTGGACTCGCACGGATCTTGAATATGTTTTGCCGGATGGTTCAAAAGCGTTGCGTTTTGACCAGATAGAATTCGCAGCGTTTGAGTTACACCTCTTACAACGCCTAGGGGCAGAAACTGATTACACAGCAGAAGAGATAGAGCTGGCCAACCAACGCTTCGCTGCCATGAGTGAAGAAGATAAAGCACGCCTGACTCGCAATATAATTGCTGGTCTTCCGGGAGCAGAAGAGGGCTATACGCTAGATCAGTTCCGCGCCCATCTGACGACTTATCAAAATATTGATAAAGCAAAATTGCGTGACAACTTTGCGTATTTCCTCAAAGCCATCGTTCCGGTTGCCGAAGCGACCGGCGTTCGTATGGCGGTACACCCTGATGACCCGCCGCGCCCGATCCTAGGTCTACCGCGTATAGTCTCCACCATTGAAGATATGCAGTGGATGGTGGAGACCGTCAACAGCATGGCGAATGGTTTCACCATGTGTACCGGTTCCTACGGCGTCCGTGCGGATAACGATTTGGTCAGTATGATTCAACTGTTCGGCCCACGTATTTACTTCACGCATTTACGCTCAACATTGCGTGAAGATAACCCAAAAACGTTCCATGAAGCTGCGCATCTGTATGGTGATGTGGACATGTATGCCGTGGTGAAGGCCATCGTCGAGGAAGAGTATCGCCGTAAAGCCGAAGGCTACGAGGATCTGATCCCTATGCGTCCTGACCATGGGCATCAGATGCTGGACGATTTGAAAAAGAAAACAAATCCGGGCTACTCGGCAATTGGCCGTCTGAAAGGGTTGGCTGAAGTACGAGGAGTCGAACTGGCGATTCAGCGCGCCTTCTTCAGTCATTAAGTTTCCGCCGATGGCGTCACCGGCCATTCAGCATTTATATCCACTGCAGTAGACACATACTCACCCACATTTCGTGGGTGAAGTCATCGCACGACAGGAGTTTGCCATGGAACAAAATATCGTTAGCGGCTCGCTTTCCGCTACCCGTCCGCAATGGGACGGTTCGCGTCTGGTTTCCCGTATCGTCCACCTGGGATGCGGGGCGTTTCACCGTGCACATCAGGCGTTGTTTACTCACCATTTGCTGGAGTGTAGCGACAGCGACTGGGGGATCTGTGAAGTTAACCTGATGCCGGGGAACGATGCACGGTTGATTGAAAGCCTTAGAGCACAAAATCTGCTTTATACCGTCGCAGAACGCGGAGCGGAAATAACAGAACTTAAGATCATTGGCTCAATGAAAGAAGCTCTGCACCCTGAATTTGATGGATGTGACGGGATTCTGAAAGCCATGACGCGTCCCGAGACGGCGATTGTTTCTCTGACAGTGACGGAAAAGGGCTACTGCACGGATGCAGCCAGCGGCAAGTTGGATCTGAACAACCCTCTGATTAAACATGACCTTACATCACCACAACAACCTAAGTCGGCTATTGGATACATCGTTGAGGCTTTAGACATGCGTCGTCTGCATGGGGTAAGGCCATTTACCGTTCTGTCATGTGATAACGTTCGAGAGAATGGTCTCGTTGCCAGAGCGGCGGTTATAGGACTGGCAAAGGCACGTTCGACGGAGCTGGCGACGTGGATTGCGCAAAACGTAACATTCCCTTGTACCATGGTTGACCGTATTGTTCCGGCAGCAACGGAAGAGACACTACAACTGATTGCCGATCAGCTTGGTGTGTTCGATCCCTGTGGTATAGCCTGCGAGCCTTTCCGTCAGTGGGTGATAGAAGATAACTTTGTCAATGGCAGACCGGAGTGGGACAACGTCGGGGCACAGTTTGTCGAAGACGTCGTACCATTTGAAATGATGAAACTACGGATGCTGAACGGCAGTCACTCTTTTCTGGCGTATCTTGGCTATCTGGCCGGCTATGAAACAATCGCCGATACCATGGCTAATCCAGAATATCGTCAGGCGGTACGGAAGTTGATGCTGAATGAACAAGCTCCCACGTTGTCGATGCCTGAGGGCACTGATTTATCGGGTTACGCTGATTTACTACTCTCCCGTTTTACCAACCCTTCACTCAGGCACCGTACCTCGCAGATTGCAATGGATGGCAGTCAGAAACTACCGCAACGCCTGCTTGATCCAATTCGTATCCATTTGGCAAAGGGAACCGATCATCGTCATCTGGTTCTTGGCGTTGCTGGATGGATGCGCTACGTTCGTGGTCTTGACGATAAAGGACAAAAGATAGATATCGTCGATCCACTTTTTACCCGCTATCAGGCCATCCATCAGCAGTATCATAGCGCGCAAGAACGTGTACGTGCGCTACTGGCAATTGAGTCAATTTTTGGTCGCGATCTGCCAGAAAATAGCTCGTTCGTAAATGCGGTCATGGAGACGTACGTCCGGCTGGAACAGCGCGGGGCACGCGCGGTGCTTGAATCTCTACAGTGATTAATAAAGGAGAAAAACCATGACTGCATTTATGACGGAAGACTTTTTACTCAAAAATGAGACTGCCCGCACGCTCTACCACAGGTATGCGGCAGTAATGCCCATTTACGACTTCCATTGCCACCTGAGCCCGAAAGAGATTGCGCAGGATCGCCGTTTTGAAAATCTTGGGCAAATCTGGCTTGAAGGGGACCATTATAAGTGGCGAGCTCTACGTACTGCGGGGGTAGAGGAGAGACTCATTACCGGGAAAGAAGTCAGTGATTACGAAAAATATCTTGCCTGGGCGGACACGGTGCCAAAAACACTAGGTAACCCACTGTACCACTGGACGCACCTCGAGTTACGTCGTCCCTTCGGCATCACGAATACGCTGCTGGATCCGCAAAGCGCTGATGCTATTTGGGAACACTGCAACGCAAAGCTGGCTACCCCAGAGTTTTCGGCCCGCGGGATCATGCGACAGATGAATGTAAGAATGGTCGGCACCACCGACGATCCCATTGACGATTTGCGGTATCACCGGCAAATCGCCGAGGATGCAAGCGTTGATATCGATGTTGCACCGAGCTGGCGTCCTGACCGGGTCTTTAAAATCGAGCTGGAGGGTTTTGTTGATTATCTGCATAAGCTGGAAGCTGCAGCGGATATTAGCATTACCTGCTTCGATGATCTGCGCTGTGCGCTGCGCCGTCGTCTCGATCATTTTGTTGCACATGGGTGCCGCGCGTCGGATCACGGTATTGAAACGGTGCGTTTTGCCCAGATACCGAACGACGCGCAGCTCGACACTATTCTTGCTAAACGTCTCGCGGGCAATGAACTCAGCGAGCTGGAGATTGCGCAATTTTCTACGGCGGTTTTGGTCTGGTTGGGGCGCCAGTATGCGGCACGGGGATGGGTGATGCAACTGCACATTGGGGCTATTCGTAACAACAATACGCGAATGTTCCGTTTACTTGGGCCGGACAGCGGTTTTGACTCAATTGGCGATAATAATATCAGTCAGCCGCTTGCCCGGTTGCTCGATAGCATGGATATGACCAACGAGCTGCCGAAAACGATTCTTTACTGCCTCAATCCACGTGATAACGAAGTGCTGGCGACGATGATTGGCAACTTCCAGGGGCCGGGTATTTCCGGGAAGGTACAGTTTGGTTCTGGTTGGTGGTTCAATGATCAGAAAGATGGCATGTTGCGCCAGTTGGAACAGCTATCACAGATGGGGTTGTTAAGTCAGTTTGTCGGCATGTTGACCGACTCTCGTAGTTTTCTGTCCTATACCCGGCATGAATATTTCCGACGTTTATTGTGTAACCTGATTGGCCGATGGGCTGAAGAGGGCGAAATCCCTGATGATGAAGTAATGTTGAGTCGTATGGTGCAGGACATTTGTTTCAATAATGCTCAGCGCTATTTTACGGTGGATCAGGCATTATTTGTCAGCTAATAATGTGAGGCACCGCAGGCAGTGATTGGTCAGCCAATTTTTTCTTTCGGTGCATTTTACTATGTTGTAAATCAAGTTAAAATATTGTATTTGTTCAGAATTTAATTGGTGTCCTTGTTTGGTTTGTGTGGCTATAGCTGACTGACAACTTATGCTATAGTCTGAGTAATCCCCGATATTACGGGGTTATTTTGGTAAAAGTGAAGCCACAGCCACCATGAAACAAGCTCTATTCCAGCAGCGTCCCTACCAGGAAGTGGGCTCCATGCTGCGCCTGATGATCATTGAGAAAAAATATGCCGTAGGTGGGAGATTACCACCAGAACGCGAAATAGCAGACATGCTGGAAGTCAGCCGTACGGTCGTACGTGAAGCGTTGATCATGCTGGAAATCGAAGGCATCGTTGAAGTTCGTCGGGGCGCTGGTATTTTTGTGGTACGCATTCCTGATGGGAAAGAGGGTGTTGTCAGAGATGAAGAGAGCAGCGACGAGAATACACCGAACCAGTGTAATGATGCCGGTCCTTTTGAACTTCTCCAGGCCCGACAACTGCTGGAAAGTAACATAGCCGAATTCGCCGCCTTACAGGCGACCCGTGAAGACATCATAAAAATGCGCCGCGCTTTGCAGTTGCAGGAGGAGGGGGCAGTTTCTGACGATCACGAGGTCGGTGATATGCAATTTCATCTGGCAATTGCTGAAGCGACTCATAATAGCATGTTGGTTGAGCTGTTTAAGCAGTCCTGGCAGTGGCGTGTTAATAATCCCATGTGGATTCAGCTCCATCTTCATTTACGTGATACACAGTACCGTAAGGAATGGTTGGTCGATCACAAACAGATCCTTGCTGCTTTAATCAAAAAAGATGCACGGGCCGCGAAATTAGCCATGTGGCAGCATCTTGAGAATGTGAAAAACCGCCTGCTGGAACTCTCAGATGTTGATGATCTTAATTTCGACGGTTACCTCTTCGAATCCTGGCCATTACGTGATGCTAACGCTTGAACAGAATCCAACCGCAAAAAGTAACGGCTTTATCTCGAAAATTCTGGATAAATGGGCGTATGGACACTTACTGGTTCCTGTCACTGGAAGATGCGCAGGACAAACTCAACAACTGGAGCAGGGAATACAATCATGAGAGAACGCATTCATCATTAAATGACATGACTCCGGCTGAATTTATCCGAAGTCTGCAAAAGACGAAGATCACTGATTTTGAGTCAGGATCAGTACTATTTAAGATACAACCAAAAAACATTGACAAACACAAACCACCAGCCGATGAACCGCCAACCATGGTCGACTGGATACCCCGAATTGGGTCACGAGACGCAATGGGATACTTCTTAAGGATGCTATTTACCGTACGCAAAACACTGCCCTTCAGGTCGGGGTAGGCAATGGCCGGGATCTGCTGAATGAAGGTGTTAAAGGTTTTTGTACCCGTTTTGGCTTCGAACCTTTCATAATCAACACGCTGACATTGTTCTTCTTGGGACTCTTTTTAGCATCACTCAATTCATTGATTTTAATTTAACTTAATAAATAATTACTTGCCAATCATCATTGTACAACGTTCGGTACAACAAAGCAGATTTACATGCGTACAATCAGTTATAGCGAAGCACGCCAGAATTTATCAGCAACTATGCTGAAAACCATTGAAGATAACGTCCCAATTCTAATTACTCGTCAGAACGGAGAAGCTTGTGTTCTTATGTCGCTCGAAGAATGTAACTCTCTTAAAGAAACTGCGTATCTTCTGCGATCCCCGGCTAACGCCCGGAGATTGATGGATTTAATAGACAGTCTGAAATCAGGAAGAGGTACGGAAAAGGATATCATTGAGTGAAGCTAACCTGGTCTGAGGAAGCATGGGATGATTATCTGTACAGGCAGGAGACAGATAAGCGAATGGTTAAAAGGATCAATGATCTCATCAAAGATATCCGTAGAACCCCCTTTGAAGGTAAACCAGAACCTCTAAAGCATCATCTCTCGGGGTTCTGGTCTCGACGAATTACAGAAAAGCACCGGTTCGTATACGCAGTCACTGAAAATTCACTTCTAATTGCAGCATGTCGTTACCGCTATTGAGGTAGCGCCAAAGACAGGTATTGTTTTCTCAATTCTTTACTCCGCTATAACCAGATCCTTCTTCGCAACGCTTGATAGTTTTAATACCGAATACATCGCGCCAGTGGCTACCGTTCCAGCAATAATAGAAAACAGATACATCCCGACGTGGCCCACCGCATGGGGTATTGCCAGGACAAATAATCCGCCGTGTGGTGCCATCAGGGTACAACCAAAGTACATCGACAAACCGCCTGCTAATGCACCGCCAACCATGGTCGACGGGATAACCCGAAAAGGGTCACGAGCTGCAAAGGGGATTGCTCCTTCGGAGATAAAACACAGTCCTAGGACAAATGATGCTTTACCCGCCTCACGTTCAGATTGCGTGAATTTTGATTTTGCAAGCCAGGTCGCAACGCCCATTCCTAAGGCAGGTACCATGCCTGCGGCCATAATCGCAGCCATCGGACCGTATGTTTGAGATGCAAGAAGACCGACGCCAAAGGTATAAGCGGCTTTGTTAACTGGCCCTCCGAGGTCGAAGCACTGCATCGCACCAAGTAATATACCCAACAGCACGGCATTGGCAGTGGTCATACTGGCAAGAAATGTGGTGAGGGCACTCATGGCTGCAGCAACGGGTCCACCCACCACGTAAATCATGATAAGCCCGGTGATTAATGTTGCCAGCAATGGGACGACCAAAATGGGTTTCAGGGCATCCATCTCTGCAGGGAGCCTGATTTTCTCAATCAGGGCTTTAGCGGTATAACCGGCAAGAAAGCCAGCGACAATGCCCCCCAGAAATCCTGCGCCTCCCAGACTGGCCAGCATGCCACCGATTAAACCCGGCGCGAGACCGGGGCGATCGGCAACAGAAAAGGCGATGTATCCTGCCAGTACCGGAACCATCAGGGCAAAAGCCGCCTTACCTCCTATGTCCATTAATGCGGCGGCAAGCGTGCCAGGTTCTTTAAATGCCTGTATACCAAAAACAAAGGAAAGGGCAATACACAGCCCTCCGGCGACGACAAGGGGAAGCATATGTGACACGCCGGTCATTAGATGTTTATAAATGCTGTTATTCATAGGGTACACCTTCTATTTTTTGTTATCGGATAACGAGTATCGATATGCTTTTATATTAAAGACTGAGGTGAGATTTGGTGCTTTAGACTCCGGCACGAGCGTGACGGGCCGCCTGCAGAAACAGTTCATTATCAGGCCTGACACCGGTATAAAGAACAAACTGCTCTACGGCCTGAATCGCAAACACTTCAGCGCCAGTAATGACGACCTTGTTCTTACTTTTGGCACAGGAGACCAACGGAGTTTCTGCCGGGAGAGCAACGACCTCGAAGATTATCTGTGCCTGTTCAATCTGCTGCTGCGTAAAGGAAAGTTTGTCGGCGTCCTCGCCATTTGCCATACCGATAGGTGTTGCGTTAATGAGAAGGTCAGCGTTCAGATCCCCCATCTCTTTGCGCCAGTCAAAGCCATACAGTCCGGCTAATTCAGGGCCCGTTTTTTCATTTTTAGCAACTATAACCCCTTTACTGAAACCAGCATCTTTGAGTGCACAGGCCACCGCTTTCGCCATGCCGCCGCTGCCGCGCAGGGCAAAGGTAAAGTCGGTGGGAACCTTATACTGCTTCAGCAAAGTGGCTATGGCGATGTAGTCGGTGTTATAGGCCTTGAGATAGCCGTCGTTATTCACAATGGTATTTACCGAGTTGATGGCCTTTGCAGAGGCATCGAGTTCATCCAGCATCGGAATACACTCCTCTTTGAACGGCATTGAGATTGCACAGCCACGAATACCTAATGCGCGAACGCCGCCGATAGCGGCTTTCAAATCCCGGGTAGTAAAGGCCTTATACAGGTAATCGAGATCCATCGCGTCGTAGAGATAATTATGAAAACGCGTACCAAAATTACTTGGTCTTGCGGCCAGTGACATGCAGATAGTGGTATCTTTGTTCAAATGTTTAGTCATAACGAATGCCTTCAGATAAATACGTCTGTTATCAAACGGGATGGACCCCCTGGGTTAACCATCACCCGTTGCGGTTTGGGAAATAATGGCTTAAAAAGATGAGATTAAAAACGGCTGAAGTTTATGCATCGGAGCTCCTCTTTTATGACCAGTCGACGACTTGAACAACAATATCTGCGCCTGTTAGATATTTTCCCGGCACAGACCGGCAGTACGACCCTGCAGGAACTGGCGGATAAGCTTCACTGCAGTAAAAGGCATATGCGCAGCCTGTTGGTACAGATGCAGACATTGGGCTGGGTTGACTGGTTATCGGTTGCAGGACGAGGGCATCGGTCACAGTTGAATCTGCTGAGAAATTCCCATCAGATGCTGGTTGAAAAAGCCGACAAGCTTATCGATGAAGGCAGTTTTGACGAAGCACTCAGTCTGCTTGGCGAAGAAAAACAACTGGTGACTTCACTGCTTCGAAGCAAGCTGGGTTATAGCATCCGCAATGACTACCAGTCGCTTAGCGTGCCGTATTACCGCACCATGCCTAATCTTTACCCCGGCACTCCGCTGCGTCGTTCGGAGCTGCATCTGGTCAGACAAATTTTTAACGGGCTCACCCGTATCAATGAGAATACTGGCACACCAGAGCCCGATCTCGCACATCAATGGCGTCAGGTTGACGAACTGCACTGGCGATTCTATTTGCGCCCAGGAGTGTTGTTTCACGACGGACGGGAGCTGACCAGCGAGGATGTGGTTGAATCGTTGACCCGCTGCGCGAGCAATCCGCTTTTCTCTCATATTCAGCGTATCTGTCAGGGCGGTGCACTGAGTGTAGTGGTTGAGCTCAGCCAGGCAGACCCACAACTTCCGCTTTTATTGTCTCACCCGACAGCGCTGATTTTGCCTGCCGACCACGCCTTGCGTGCCGATTTTGCCGCACATCCCGTCGGAACCGGGCCATATCAGGTGAGTGAAAATAACGACTGGCGTCTGCTTCTAAAAGCCTATGACCGCTATTTCGGCTTTCGGGCCTTGCTTGATGAGGTGGAAGTATTGATGTGGGCTGATCTTGCCACACTGTCATCAGGTGATAAACCGGCCAAATCGACAGCAGTTAATGCCGTGCCTGGGCAGTCTGCCGCCTGGCTGAGTTCAAGCATTAGTGACGTGGATTATGCTGCCGGCCGTGCTGTTAATTTCACAGGTAAACCGTCTGATCTTTCAAGCGAGATGTTTCTTGAGCGCGGCGGGTACTTTTTGCTTTGTGACAACCGCTCCAGCCAGTGGCAGAGCATTGAAAACCGACGCTGGCTGCGCGAAAAGCTCAATCCGAACCTGTTAATACAGAAACTGATCGAGCCGATTCGACAATTTTGGGTTCCGACCGGGAGCCTGTTACCTGCATGGTTTCACTGCATGGATGCCGGTCAATCGCAGCCGCCAAAGATACCTTGCCGCTTAAAGTTAGCTTATCACGCACAGCATCCTGAATACCGAATGTTGGCTGGTGATATGAGAGATGTTCTTGCCGATTCTGGCATCGAGCTTGAGCTCATTGAGTTAGAATATGAACGCTGGGCCACGGGAGAGGCAAAAGTGGACCTCTGGTTGGGAACTGTCAACTTTCCTGTTCCCGAAGCATGGAACGTAGGGGCATGGTTGTTGGGTATGCCCTTGTTAAGAGGCCACATTTCTGGTGGTAATACCGTGATTTTCAACCGGTGGTTGCAGCAATGGCGAGAAGAAACATTGACCTCTCAACAACTGGTGCAAAATGTGGTGGGTGAGGGGTGGTTGCAGCCGCTGTTCCATCACTGGATGCGCCTGAAAGGGCCTGAGCAGGCTCAGGGGATCCACCTGAACAATCTCGGCTGGTTCGATTTTAAATCGACATGGATGGAGCCTGAATAACTTGCATATCGGTTGTGCTTTGCATGATGTCCGGAAAGTAACACTCTGAGAAGACACATTCTTTGATTCAGGGTATGGGATGACGACAACGGTGTTCGCGTGACAAAATCAGTTTTCACTCTGGCTGATATAGACCTCAATATGCTCCGAATACTTGCACTCTTTATTTACCTTACTATTGTTAGTAATAGTAACGGCAAAAAATCTAACATTTTTCTGGTAAATCGGTAGCTCGGACTATCAGGAATCCATTCTTTGTCGTCACCACTTTCCACCTGCAGTTTTAAGCCCGCCTCTCGGAGCGGGCATTTTTTTGGGTGCTATCAATACTCGGGCAGGATCGTTGTGCCCTCATTTTTGTCTTTTATTATTCGGCCATAGCAGGATTTTGGTAAATTTATCGATATCACAACCGAAAATGAATGTTTTTATCTCTACAGTTATGAAAAGATCAATAACTCTGCCGGTCCACCAGCAGTAAATACTGTCCGGTTAACTAATCTGGAATTCACCGTAGCCCGTCTCGTTCTTTGTGGCCACATAGCGTCTGAATTATTAATCACCAAGCGGTCATCTTATGACCATATTAATCGTGTACTGAAAAACTGGGGGTAAATCCGTCGCAGATATCTACCTTCAGCGGGATGTGATTTATGGGCGTGGTTCAAAGCTACAGAAGCAGAAGACACCGTAGTGGAGATCATCCGCCTGACGTTGGTGAAAAAAGGTATCACCCTTACCCCACCTGTGTACTTCCCGTCGCCAGTCCGAAAGCCTGCACCGGACAAGAATCCCCTACGCACCACTGGATACATGGGACCACCGCCATCAGATGGATGAGGCGATACTGGCCGGGTTTGAGGGGGTTACATGTTCTTTACTGCGAAGGAGGATAATCCGTTTCATCAGCGTCTTCTGGTCATTCTGAGGTCCGTGCTCCTGGGAGAACGAGGTTATCTGGATTACACTGGAAGAATCGTTCGCTCGGTTTTGTGTTGAGAAATGCACTGAAGAAAAAAGCCCCCTGGCAGGCACACCGAAGGGGAAAAGATAGAACGTTACTTTTTTAGAGGACTTCGTACAGTAAAAGGATAAACCCTAAGAGCACGAAGCAAAATGAAACGTAACGCATTAAAGTGATGATAAAATGGAGATTTCAACAATATCACGATCATACTGAGATTTATAGTGCGACATCACATACGGTGTACTCAATGATGTATGGGATTGTTATGCCTGATTGCTTAGTTATGAGGACAACACTGGCACTGCAGACTCAGGTTTAAGCCGAATAATCCGCAAACCAGTGGCCCTCCGTCTATCTGGTATCTTTCAGACTGTTTTTTCAACTGACATAAAATTGTCATGTTGGCATCACTTTTTAAATTAAGGGTCTAACCTGTGAATACTGAAGATAACAGCATCCTGTTTCCAGCTCTGGAACAAACATTCATGGCAGTTGTTCTCGTTAACGAGAATGACGAGATCCTATTTTTTAACGACGCAGCAGAAAAACTCTGGGGGTATGAAAAGCAGGAGGTGATGAGGAAAAACCTGAATATCCTGATCCCCCGGAATTTGAAACCGGTTCATGCCAGTTATGTTCATCACCATCGTGATGGTGGAAAATCACGTGTAACCGGTATGAACCGGGAACTCCAGTTGGAACGAAAAGACGGTACCTTCATCTGGGCCAGTTTTTCGCTTTCAAAGATAAATGTGAATGGCCTTATTTATTACATGGCCTCTGTGAGGGATGTAACCCAGGACGTAAACCGTCGGGAAGAAAACCGTCTCTTGTTACTGGCGGTAAACAATACGAACAGGGCTGTTATTGTTCTGGATGAAAGTCGTCAGATCCTGCAAATCAACCGAGCATTTACCGATATGTTTGGTTATGCGCCTGATACCGCCGTAAACCAGTATTTCCCTGATATTTTGATAGATTCTTTCCATAAAAATGCATCTCAGGATCACATCGTCTCCCAACTGGGAAGAGATCACAGTTTTCATGAGGATATGCTGGCTACCAGCAGCAATGGTAAAAATTTCTGGACCCGTTTGTCAGTCAATTCTGTTCCTGAAGGCGATGGGGAAAAACCATCCCGAAACTTGGTTGTGGTCCTCACGGATATCACTGAAGAACGGAATATTCGAGAACTTGAACGGGATGTCCTGGCGGCACTAACAAGCCGTTTGGTATTCAGCGAAATCGGTGATTATATCTGCCGACGAATTGAACATATCGCGCCAGGAGTGTTTGTTTCAGCGTGCCGGATAATTAACAACAAACTTTATATCTGGGGCGCTCCGGGCTTTTCGGAAGAGTATTATAACCAATGGAACGGGATTACCATTGGGGAAGGCATGGCGAGTTGTGGTACCTGTGCCGCAAGGGGCGAACCTGTTATCGTCAAAAATATCAACACGGATCCACTCTGGTCGGGTTTAACCACTCTGTTGCCGCCGGAAATACAGTCCTGCTGGAGCTATCCAGTTCAGAACCGGGATGGGGATGTAATTGGGACTTTCGCATTTTATTTCAGCACACCGAATATTCCACACTCGTTCCTGTTGAAAATTATTGATACTAGTGTGCGACTTTGCGCACTTGCGATTGAGCGTGAGCAAGGACAGCAGGAAATTGACCGGCTGATCAGATTCGACAGGTTAACCGGACTACCGAACCGACAGTACCTCATCCATTACCTTGATAACTGCCTGGCGGAAAGCTCTCCAAAATCTCTGCTGGTCTTTTTTCTGCACATCAACGAATTCAGGAAAGTTAACGAATCGCTGGGCTATCCCGCTGGAGACCAGGTCATTCTCACTTTGGCTAATCGGTTACAGGAAGCAGGTGACAGACACTATTTTGTGTGCAGGCTGAGTGGGGCACAGTTTATCGTTGTAGCATCCGGTTACGATACAGATAAGGCCTCTCCTCTGGTAACATTGCTGCTGAAAACTGTCATGGACGAAATGACAGTAGCCGGGCATACATTCACGCTCTCAGCATGTATTGGTATCAGCCATTCGCCATCGAAGAACGGTGAAACACTTCTACACTGTGCAGAAAATGCGATGGAAAGTGCACGACGTAATAATGAAAATTATCAGTACTTCGATCCTGAGCTTAACCGGTCTGCGAGAAAACGAGTCGAATTGAGGCTTGCCTTCAGCCGGGCTCTGAGAACTGGAAAGCTGAGACTAGAGTACCAGCCGCAAGTATATTCAGAGAGTGGAAAAATTTATGGTTTCGAAGCACTGGCACGGTGGTACGACGCCGACGCAGGCAACATTTCTCCGGCAATTTTTATCCCTGTTGCTGAAGAGACCGGAGAAATTGAGTACATGGGAAATTGGGCTCTGAGCGAAGCTTGTCGTCAGTTGTCGCAGTGGAGAGCGGAAAGCGTGGATGTGCCCGCTGTTTCAGTCAACCTATCTGCCCGTAGTTTTAGCAATCCCCAGCTCCCGCAATATGTTGCTGCTTTACTGGCAGAATATAACTTACCAGGTGATGCCCTTACCGTAGAAATCACGGAAAGCACCATGATGACTTTAACGGACGAAATGCCTGACAGGATTCATGCAATACGAAAACTCGGTGTGGGTGTTTCTGTTGACGATTTTGGTACTGGTTTCTCCAGCCTGTCTCGCCTGGCTTATTTACCTGTGACCGAAGTAAAAATTGATAAGAGCTTTATTGACCAGTTTACACATGATCGAAGAGTGAAAGCCCTTGTCGAAGCAGTTGTACATATTGGACGTAATCTAGATATGGTCGTAGTCGCAGAGGGTGTTGAGAGTATCCCTCAGCATAATAGTCTAAAACACATGGGCTGCCCGGTATCACAGGGGTACCTTTTTACTGGAGCATTACCGGCAGATGCAGTTCCAGACTGGATCCGTTCATTCCGGAAAAAAGTTGAACAACAGGATTAACATAATAAACTCATGCGATAAATTAACGACCCAAGTTCGATTTACACACTACCCACAATGATGGACTGCCCCCACAACCGTAGACAAATTCTGTCCTCACGACGAGGCCTGTTCGAAGGCCTCAGGACTGACGCCGCCGAGGTGGCTGTGGCGCCGGGCCCGGTTATAGAAGACTTCAATGTAATCGAAGATATCGGCCCGGGCCAGATCCCGGGTTTTATAGATGCGTTTTCTGATCCGTTCTTTTTTCAGCGAACTGAAGAACGATTCAGCCACCGCATTATCCCAGCAGTTGCCACGGCGGCTCATGCTCGGTGCCAGATTGTTGGCCCGACAGAACCGTTGCCAGTCGTCGCTGCCGTACTGGCTACCTTGATCGCTATGTACGATGACCTCGCCGTCCGGTTTTCGTCGCCACACGGCCATCATCAGCGCATCCAGCGCCAGTTCGCGTGAGAGCGTGGGTTTCATCGACCAGCCGACCACATTACGGGCGAAGAGATCGATGACCACTGCCAGATACAGCCAGCCCTGCCAGGTGCGGATATAGGTAATATCGGTCACCCAGACCTGATTGGCCCGGACAACGGTAAACTGCCGCTGAACGCGATTAGGAGCTACCACTGAAGGTCTGCCAGCGATACGACGCGGCGCTTTATAGCCGCGTACGGCTTTAATCCGGTTCAGTTGCATGATGCGGCCCACCCGATTTTTACCGCAGGTTTCCCCGATTTCGTTCAGATCGCCATGCACCCGCCGGTAACCGTATACGCCTCCGCTCAGTGAATAGGAGTCACGGATAAGCGTCAGCAGACGCTGGTTATCTTTATCACGCGCCGAGACCGGGTTGTGCAGCCACGCGTAGAACCCGGCCCGGGCGACATTCAGTACCCGACACATCGTCATCACACCCCATACAGTGCGGTGCTCATTGATAAAGCGGTACTTCAGTCGGGCTCCCTTGCAAAGTACCGCGCGGCCTTTTTCAGGATATCCCGTTCTTCTTCGGTACGTTTTAGCTGCGCCCGGAGTTTCAGTATCTCGCTTTTGGCTTCCAGTAAATCCCGCGCATGCTGCTCGCTGTTATCCGGTTTGATAGCCCGTAGCCACTTGTAGAGGCTGTGTGCAGAAACGCCCAGACGGTCAGATACTTCGGCAACGGAATAACCGCGTTCCGTTATTTGACGGACGGCTTCTTCCTTAAATTCAGGTGTAAATCGTGGTGTGCCCATACGTTCCTCCTATGCTCAAAACTATAGGGCAGGATCGTCTACCGGGGCGGGGTCAGTCCAACTATAGGGCAGGATCGTCTACCGGGGCGGGGTCAGTCCACCAATAGGGCAGGATCGTCTATCGGGGCGGGGTCAGTCCACATTTGTGAATGAATAGTCTGCGACAGGCGTGCCAGCCAGCCCTCTGTATATTTTATTAGCGTAAAAAGAGGGATGGCTGTGCTCAGGATTAACCTGTCTTCCCGATGTATTGCGGTACAGGCAGAGCAAAGCGATTTTTCAGGGCCAGGGCAATGCCGTCTTCCGTCAGTTGTTGTGTTTCTACACCCTCTGCGGTGATCGTCTTCAGCAAATTACCCAGCAAAATCAGGCGACCCTCGGGGCCGTGCTGCACGATCAGTAACTTCTGCACAAAGATGGCATCAGGATGGGTGGAGTTGAGGTAGTTGGCCGGGACGAAATCAATCCACTCCTGGGGGGACAGATCAAAACTGTATTGATTGGCCCATTCACCCTCCACCTTCGCTTGTAGCAGGTACTCGCTATTAACGTTACGGATAAGCCGGAAAGTGTCGAAATCCTGTTCGATATCGGTATCTGTCATGTCTAAGGCGAGCGGCGCACGAATACCATAGCTGCCGAACCCCAGGTCGCAAAGCCACAGGCGGTCATCAACTTCAGCAATTAATGCCATATGCGTTTTCGGTCGACGTGCCGGATAGAACATCGGGCGAGCGGCAACGAAACGGTAGGTAATACCTAAAGCGTCCAGTGCCATTGCAAATAACCCATTAACCTCATAGCAGTATCCACCACGGCCTCGGTGGAGCAGTTTATCTGCAATGTCTTCGGGTACCAGGGATACGACTTTGCCAGCCTGTACATCCAGATTCTCGAAGGGCACCGAAAAGAGTTGATGGCGCATGAGTGCGTGCAGCGTGGCGGTATCGGCGGCTGCATGCCCGGTGTAGTTTATGCGACGGAAATAAGCAGAAAGATCGAAGTTATCGCTATGCATAATGACTCCTTGACTGAGCGGGTTCGGCACCACTATAGAAGGGCCACCTCATTGTCTGTATAGTCAGATCTATCGAAAATCAGACTGTACAGTTCGCAATGTCCGCTCCACGTCTGTTGTCCCCACATTACCGCCGGATTGCTGAAATGCTGCGCCTTACCCTTGCATCAGGTGTATTGCGAGTCGGCGACAGGATGATCTCCGCGCGTAAACTGGCCGAACGAGAGCAGGTTAGCCTCCCAACGGCACTGGAAGCACTCCGTTGTCTCGAGGCCGAGGGCCTGATTGTTGCGCGTCCGCGTTCGGGCTACTTCGTTTGCCAGATAAACACATCTCAGAACATACCATCTTCCCAGGATTTACCTGGCCCAGTCCCCGTGACAATGTCAGCATTAGCCCGTTCACTATTCAGTAGCGCAGAAGCCCGTCTGGTGCCGCTTGGTGCAGCGCTGCCCGATCCAATATGGTTGCCAACAAACACGCTACAGCGGGCGCTACAGACTGCAACCCGCCGCCTGGACGCGCACGGGCAGAGCTACAGCCTGCCGCCGGGAAGGGCAGACCTGCGCAGAAATATAGCCGTACGTGCTGCACAGTGGGGGGCCCGTTTTGGTTCGGATGATCTCGTCATCACGGCTGGAGCGACGCAGGCACTGCGTCTGGCTCTGCGGGCTGTATGTCAGCCAGGTGAGGTAGTGGCAATTGAGCAACCTGCCTACTTCGGTACGCTCCTGCTGCTTGAGGACTTAGGCCTCAAGGCATTACAAATCCCCACGGATCCTGCTGAAGGCTTGTTGCTGGCATCTCTGGATGACGCTATTCAGCGCCACCGTCCCGCCGCCGTGCTGGCTTCGCCCACGGTGCAAAACCCACTCGGTGCCAGTATGCCCGTCACCCGCAAGCAGGAACTTGTTGCTCTGATTGAACGTGCAGGCATCCCTTTAATTGAGGACGATGTGTATGGTGATCTGGCCGGTGAAGGGCAGCGTCCTCCGGCCTGCAAGGCGTTCGACCAGAGCGGGAGTGTGATCTACTGCAGTTCATTATCCAAAACCCTTGCCCCGGGCTGGAGAATAGGGTGGGTTGCGGCAGGACGCTATCACACTCAGGTATTGCAGGCTCGCATGGCCGGGGATTGGGCTGGCGCACCGCTGCTTGAGGCTGCCGCGAGCGATATACTGGCAAGTGGGGACTACGAGCGTCATTTGCGACGCTTGAAGTTCCGGATCTCAGAGGGGGTACAAGCCGTTATCGCCCGGGTCAAGGCCAGCTTCCCACAGGGCACTCGTGTTACCGTGCCGACAGCCGGTTTCTTGTTGTGGATAGAACTCCCACATCCGCTGAATTCATTGGCGGTACACCGTCGCGCGCTGGCGCTGGGCATTGGTGTCAGTCCTGGCCTCCTGTTTTCCCCGGGGGCCGAGTTTCAGAACTTCCTGCGGTTAAATTGTGCGAATGAACCCTCGTCCACGCTGCTCAATGCCGTTGAAAAGATCGGTGCGCTTTGTCAGGAACTGGCAGGTCAGCGCAAATAACGAATGCCTGCCTAAGTCCAGACTTAAAAAATATAAACATGGGACTGTGGGGCCGCACTACCAGAGACCAGGAAAAACGCCATACTATTAATCACCCGCAGAGCGTTTAGCCAATGTGTTGCATCCATCGGTTGAACTCACAGCACGAAGCGGTCACCTGACAGACCTGAAGATCCGCTGCGAGCGAGGAGCGGATGTTGATCCATTTTGGTAAATACGATTACGTTTTGAGTTGTATGCGGAAGGTATGATAATTTGATTTGTGTGAAGAGGCATGATGGGCCAAGATGCTCCTTTCTGAGTTGACGGACTTTATATCATGCAAGCACTCATCATTATTGATTTGCAGAAGGCGTTATGTAACTTGCCTCCTCAGCCATTCAATCTCCAGCAAGTCGTCGGCAACATTAACAATCATCTTTTCCATGCAAAAGAATGCAATTATCCGGTGATTTTTGTTCAACATGAAGCACCAACACTTCATCCCGGCACTGAAGGATGGAAACTTCTGGATGAGATTTCTGTTCCGGACAAAGCATTTTTTATAGGTAAAACAACCGCTAATGCATTTTTGCACACTGAACTGAACACCTTACTTGAGCAGGTAAAAGCAAGCCATCTACTGGTTTGCGGCTATGCCTCTGAATTTTGTATCGACACTACTATCCGTGCTGCGGCTGCTTTGGGTTATGACATTACCCTTATCAGTGATGCCCATACAACACACGATAAACCACATGCCAGTGCCGAAGCCATTATTCTTCATGAAAATTCCACGCTTCCTGAATTGACTAGCTTTGGTGTCAGGAGAGATGTCTCCACGTCCGCAGAAATACTTAGTTGACACTAATCAGTGCCAGAAAACAGCTCCTCGGCACGATAAAAACCATACTTCAGATTCGTGGGCAGATCTCAATGTCCGCTCCTGGTTCGAAGCGGTCACTGACAGACCTGAAGGTCCGCTGTGAGCGAAGAACGGACGCTTCAGTAAAAGAATGTAGCGTTATTTTCAGCTATCTAATGACTTCAAAATCGTTGTTAGTCTCGAAGAAGCATGCCATTTCTAGCATCTATGGCATGCTCGTTAATCTTGATGGCCTGCAAGTTACGATTGGCGTACTTTATACAGAAACGCTGCCACGCCCCGGATGGTAGGACATAAAAATCAGTCCTGCTCTTCTTCTTTTCCGTAATAAAGCTGACCGATTTTGATTAGAGGACGACCCTGGGATTTGCGGTGCAGGTTGCTGTCACGCAGTGAATAAACGCAGCCGCAGTATTCCTGCTGATAGAACTGCTCACGTTTGCTGATTTCAATCATGCGGGACGAGCCGCCCTGCTTGCGCCAGTTATAATCCCAGTACACCATGCCCGGATAATGTGCAGCGGCTCGCTGTCCGCAGTCGTTGATTTGCTGCATATTCTTCCAACGTGAAATACCCAATGAACTACTGATCACGCTGAAGCCATTTTCAGCGGCATACAGCGCCGTCCGCTCAAAGCGCATGTCGAAACACACAGTGCAGCGGATGCCGCGCTCGGGCTCCCATTCCATGCCTTTTGCGCGCTCAAACCAGTTATCGGTGTCGTAATCCGCATCGATAAACGGAACACCATTCTGTTCAGCAAAGCGAATGTTCTCATCCTTACGAATCAGATACTCTTTTTGCGGATGAATATTTGGATTATAGAAGAATATGGTGTAGTCGATGCCCGAGGCCTGGATCGCCTCCATCACCTCACCGGAACATGGGGCACAGCAAGAGTGCAACAGCAGTTTGTTTGCCCCGTTCGGGAGTTCCAGTTTAGGGCGTTTGAAATCAGCGGCGGTCATAAATGTATTCGTTGGGGTAATGAGACTTGCAAGGAGTGTAGCATCAGAGCAGTACTATCGGGTACAGCGGTACAAATCTAGCAATGTCCGCTCCTGGCACGAAACGAACAAGCTGAGTGGGCTAAAGGTCCGCTGTGAGCGAGGAGCGGAAGTTAGATTTGAAAAATGCCTGAAGGCTGGCATTATCCATATAAATCATTGGATCATTTCAATAAAAGAGTTCGCATGCTAAAGGTCATTGCCGAAGATTTTATCAAACCCGAATACGTCGACACTGTTCTCCCTCTATATCGCAAACTCATCGCGGCGACGAAGCGAGAGCCACTGTGTATTGCTTATGATTTGTACCGTGATGAAAGGGATCCGGGGCATTTTATTTTTATTGAAGAATGGCCTGACCGGGCAGCACTCGATGCACATTGTGCCAGCGAACATTTCACTCGGCTTGTACCTTTGATTGATCAATACGCCCGTAAAGCTGCGCAGTACATACTAATGGATAGTCAGGTGGATCCTGAGAGGTAAGGTCTGCTCCTGGCACAAAGCGGACATCAATATTCAAAAAATGAAAAACGACGACTTGATGTATAGCGTTTGCTATACGTGATGGTTATGCTACGCTTGTAAAGCAAATGCTATACAAGAGGTGCCTCATGAAATCAGATGTTCAACTTAACCTCAGAGCTAAGGAATCGCAGCGGGCGCTCATTGATGCAGCTGCGGAAATCCTTCACAAGTCACGTACAGATTTCATTCTGGAAATGGCCTGTCAGGCTGCCGAGAATGTGATCCTTGACCGCCGTGTATTTAACTTTAACGATGAGCAATATGCGGAGTTCATCGATATGCTTGATGCACCGGTCGCAGATGATCCCGTTATCGAAAAACTGCTGGCAAGGAAACCTCAGTGGGACGTGTAACAGCACCAGAACCTTTGTCAGCTTTTCATCAGGTGGCTGAGTTCGTCAGCGGCGAGTCTGTGCTCGATGACTGGTTGAAGCAAAAGGGCCTCAAAAATCAGGATCTTGGAACGGCCAGAACATTTGTGATGTGCAAGAAAGACACGAAGCAAGTAGCCGGTTTTTACTCTCTGGCCACCGGCAGCGTCAACCATACAGAAGCGACAGGCAATCTTCGGTGTAACATGCCAGATCCCATCCCCGTCATTATACTTGCCCGTCTTGCTGTCGATCTCTCATTCCATGGAAAAGGGCTTGGTGCTGATTTACTTCATGATGCAGTACTTCGTTGCTATCGGGTTGCCGAGAATATTGGTGTACGTGCAATCATGGTTCATGCACTTACCGAAGAAGCCAAAAATTTCTACATTCACCATGGTTTCAAATCATCACAAACTCAGCAGCGAACATTGTTCCTTAGGCTCCCTCAATAGAACGCAAAGACTGTTACGTTCAAATCGCTATAAGCGATAATTTGATAGTACGTCTAAGGTTAAATCAGTAGGAATCCTTCAGGAAAGAATACGACGAACAAAATATTGATGAGACGGGAATCAGCGTGATGTAAGAAAGCAACGGAATGGATAATCCGATTGTGGAAAATGTTATTTAGTTATAGCCAGAAACAAAAAAGAGTCCATGTATTAAATGGACCCTTTCTCTGATGCCTCGGTTAATCTGTCCAACTGTTTGGGGCAGTACAAAGCGTTAACTAAAAGGGTATTTCTTAAATGCCGCCTGGTTTTCGAAAATGTCGGAAACCGCCTGAATCTTTTTGAAATTACCGGCGTTAACGACGTGAGGGATCATTGACTGAATAAATGTCCAGATAACGGTACTGGTGACAGCAACCTGATCGGCCACAGCGTTAGCCGGACGCGTTTCCAGCAATGTATCCCATTCCTGGCAGGCTGCCAGCAACTGGAGCGTGATACGTTCTACCCACGGATTATACTGCTTCTCCATCGGGCGCAGGTTGTGTTCATACACATTTTGTACGGCTTTCTCCGAGGCGGCGAGGATAAAGCCCAGCGTCTGGAGATCTTTTGCCAGCGCATCCGGCGTCATGGGCAGGAGTTTTTGTTCGGGAGCTGCCTGGGCCTCAAAATAATTCAGTATCAGTGAGGAGTCCATCAGACGCGTACCATTATCCAGAATAAGCGTTGGCGCTTTTACCGCAGGGTTAATCCGGGAAAATTCCTCAAATGTACTAAACACCGACAGAGGCTGGCTTTCAAACGCGACACCATAAAGTTCCAGGGAGACCGCCACGCGACGTACATAAGGAGAATCCATCATGCCAATCAGCTTTATCATGATTCCTGTTTTCCTGTCTGTGTGAAAGAATGCTTCATTTAAGATGATAAACAGACATTACAATAAGTTCATTATGGCGAATATCATCAGTATCTTACGGCCTGAGTTAGTATTACTGACATATTGGCCGGTTGCTGTTTGTAAGATTAAGCATATCTACCTCTGGCAGGGTAGTGACACCCCATACTGAACATATCTATGGGGTAGCGGAGCCTGTTATGAAACGTTTTTCACCGGAACGAAAAGCCGCCGTTTTGGCCAAATGACTGCCGTCTTACAACATGGCCGTTGCCGCACTTGCTCGACAGAAGCACGCTTCGGAGTCATTGTTGAAACCGCCACACTCAGTGAAGCCAAACTGAGTGAATACTGCCGTCGCAAAGCTGGCCAAAAGAAAATTAAAGGGCCGGAGCGCGAACTGGTGCGCAAAGGAAGACCCTGGCCGAGGCAGTAGCGTTGCTGGTCTTAGGAAAAAAACTGAATCATTATTCCGGTGTGGAGGTCGAGGAGGACTGACCCCAGCTCATGAACGCACGGATCTTATCCAATGGACAGGTGAAGGCACCGCTGAAAGTGAAGAAACCGGCCAGCTATCAGGCTCTTGGGTCACGCCAGGTGTGTGTGGGACGTCACCTGATTAGCCTTGCGGGTTTGTGGTCGCTATTTTTATCTGTATATGACCGAAGATTTTATTAGCCGAAAAATTGTCGGTTATGAGGTTCATGAAGAGGAAAATGGCAGCGGGCCGCCGCACTACCGCACGGTATTACATGAAGGGTACTACCGATATCCGTTAGTGCTTCATGCTGACAATGGTATACCAATGAAATCCCAGACGTTGAAAGCGAGAAGGGAAGAACTGAAGATCACCGGCTCGCGCAGTCGCCCACAAATCAGCAACGGTAATCCCTATGTGGAGTCGCTGTTCATGACGCTAAAATATGTTCCGGCGTGGCCGTCATCAGGCTTCCTGGATCTGGATGAAGCGCGGCGTTGGGTCGAGGAGTTCAGACGGTAGTATAACGAAGAGCATCGGCATGGAGCCATCGGTTATGTGACCTCTGCCCAACGGTATCGAGAGGAAGATATAAGCCTGCTGGCAAAACTAAAAGCCTTGTATGAGCCTGCTCAAAAAGCCCGACCGGAATGCTGGTCAACCTCATGCCGTCAATGGCAGCGGGTCGAGGTGGTGATGTTGAATCCAGAGAAGCCAGAAACTATGCTGAAAACGGCAGCATAAAAATGAATAAGAGTGTCAACTTTGTTGACAGCTACCGATATTGAGGGAGGGTTTCATGTCGGATTTCCCACCTATCGCAAGTTTGCGTAGTTTTGAAGCCGTGGCTCGCCTTGGCAGCGTAACGCTTGCGGCGAAAGAGCTCCATGTGACCCATTCCGCCATCAGTCAGCAGATTAAAGTGCTGGAGGAAATGGTGGGCGTGAAGCTATTTATTCGTCATGGGCGAGGGGTGCAGATCAACGAAGAAGGGCGGCTCTACGCATTGCAGGTTCGCGAGGCGCTGAACCATATTGCAGATGCTACCCGGTTAGTGCAGGTGAAACCGAGAATACAGGAACTGACGCTGGCGATGGTGCCGTCCTTTGGTTGCCACTGGTTATTGCCTCGTCTGGAACGGTTTCGGGTAAAATATCCGCATATCACGCTGCGGATCCAGGCCAGCCTGACGATCACCAGCATGCAACAGGAAGGGATAGATATTGCGATACGGATGGGGAAAGGAAACTGGGAGGGAAGTGACTGTCATTATCTTTTTTCAGATGAACTGATTGTTGTTGCGGCGCCCGGTTATAACGGCGGTGTCCTCCCGGCGACGCCGACTGAGGTGGTTAAGAGTCAAATAATTTTCTCCATGGAGTCGTGGAAAACATGGTGTTTCAATGCGGGGCTGGAAAAATATATTATGCCAGGTGGTTTATGCATTAACGACTCAAACTTAGTCCTCGAGTCTGTCAGGCTCGGTAAAGGTATTGCGCTGGAGCGCCGCTCTCTGGTTCATGATGCTATCACCCGAGGTGAACTGGTCCAGCTTACCCCATTCACCGCGCTGTATCCCTGGCCTTACTGGATGGTGACATCGCAGATAACGGAGACGAAGCCTGAGGTAGCCCTCTTTGTGGGGTGGCTAAATGAGGAAGTGGCGGCCTGGCGTCTGCTGGTTGGGGAAACAGAAAGTAACGGCTAACAGAAAAGCAAAAAGTCTGCTACAAAATCAAGTTTTTCTAAATTTAGCTCATCTGACTCGTATAGGCTTTCCCTGTAATTGGCTAATAAATTAGAAGACATTACTAACATCGCGGTGTATTAATCAACGGGGAGCGGGTCAATGCAGTTATTATAATTTGCAGTGGTTATCAGATGCAAAACGGAGTATGTTGAGCTGGCAATGAGCAAAACGGGGTCTTGTGATATGGACTGTTTAGTACTCGGAAAATTCATCGTAACTTTTATTATTCTGTTATTTTTATTCGATTTATTCAGGCCAGGCCGGAAGAGGGGAAAAACTCCCGCAGATCCTTCTGTAGCAGCTGCTGATGCGAGAGAACAATACAACTGGCGATATATTCGCTTGGTTTATCTAATCTTTAAGGTTGTGGTCATTGTCTTGTTTTTTGCGACAATGATCCAGTATGTTATTAGCTGAGTAATGGCTGCATTTGCGGCCACTATTCAATCCAGAACAGATTAATTGACTTTGCAAACGCCCCTGAACCATGAAAAACACGGGGGAATCATCACAGCGCATAAATATACCGTTTTGTTTTTGGGTGACGGCAAGGAGTTCCCGTTATCACTACATGCCTTGTCAAAAATTTCCATTTCTATACCTATCAGGCTCTTTTCGTTATATTCTGGAGAGATCCGGAGATGTTTTTTCAGCCAGACAGAATAGGTGTCAGTGCTACGCCAGTAATGTAATTCAATCACTGAAGCCATTCCCCAGACAGCGAAGAATAAGAAAACCAAACCTGCAATTTTTCTACCCATATTGTTCCTTAAATTGGGAGATATGGCGCGTAGCGTGTAGCCGCCGCCGGCACTGGCGGTGGCCACCGGATCATTTTTAAGTTCGCTGACGCTGGCAGTCACATCACACAGAATGATATTTGTCATGGTTCACCCCCTGAGACAAGTCATCTGCATGGTCGGTAAAGTAAGCGCGGGCGGCGTGTCCCGTCTGTCATTTTCGCCGATCAGAAACGGGCAACCGGCAGCTCCTTCCAGTAGGTGGTATATGCCGGCGACAGCATTTCCCGTTTCATCAGAATGCCTCCTGGAAACTTGCCTCCTTTCCTCCCCGGCCTGAAAATCGGGGTTTCCAGGAGGCATTCTGATGAACAAGCCTGTTGTGCCGCGAACTCGCGGAGCGTGAACAGCCAGAGCATCTCCGTGAGTATTTCCGGTAGAGGTTAAGTATTCGCAGGCTGAACAGTCAGCAGCTGCCGCGCGCAAATGCTCCTGAATATCAGAAGACAGAAGAAAGTTAAGGAGAGTGGGCCAGTGGTTGCTTTCCTGAATTCAGCCTGGTATAGCATTGTGCTGTACAGAAAAGAAAAAAATTTCCGTTCCTGACGTTCCCTTTTCGCGACGGGCGTCCGGGCGGGCTGTCATGCTTCGCACAGAGCCAGCTCCGCCGTCTCTGCCCGGCCCCTCTGTCCCTCCGGGGCTGCGGGTTTCCATCCCATGACGCAACGTCAACGGCAGGCTTACAGCCTCCGTTCCGGAGGCGCCGCCCTGTCGCGCCGTGGCCTGCGCTCCCTGCACCCCGTCGAAAAACAACGCCCGCCGGGCTGTAGGGGGCACCGCCGTTTCGCGTGCCGCGCTCCGACGCTGCGGCGGGTCCCTGCTCTGTTCCGCGCCTGGTGCATCACCCGTTTAAGCCCCTTTCGCCTGGGCTGAGACAAGCACAACCCGCCTGGCTGTCCAGGGCCGGCGTGGCCTTTCGCAATAAATTTTCCCCGGCCATTCCGCAGGCTCCATTAGACCGAAAAAAATTTCCCGCTCACCCCGGACATCTGCACCGGGCCGTGCTCGTTGACGCCCTTGCGGCGAAGGTTCTCAAACGGGTGAAGTTTATACCATCGGGAATATCGCAGCCGGTTCCCGCAAACGTCAAAACCGCGGCTCCCGAAACTCAACGGGTGATGTTCTTTAAAAATCCGGGAAAAAAGAGGCTGGTTAAAGGAGGCTGAAGAAGCAGACAGCGAACCGCAGAAATGAAAAAAGCAGGGTAAACCCTGCTTAATCCACGCCGTAAAAATCGCGGTAACGGTTTTTACGGCTTCATTAACTACCAGAAGGAGTTAACGCTATGATCGTGACCATTGTTTCACCTTCCGCAGAGGCTGTAAAGCCCCGCCGCCATCCGCGCATTTTCCGCGCCGATATTCCCGCGCCGGAGATAGACCCTGCATTAAAGGCCTTTGGCCGCCATATCGCCAGAAGTCACCGCAAGGGGCGCGGCGTGCATATCCCCGCGATGAAAAACGCCGCTTTCGGGCAGGTGCTCCGCACCCTTGAACTGAAACGCGCATTTAACTGATGAGGTGAGCCGCCCCGCGAGGGGCGGCAACAACTGGAAGGAGAAAAATGATGACTCAGGCTTTTGCACAGGCACTTAGTGCTGAAACTATCCCGCAGACCGGCGCTGAAGAGGAGATCGGCCAGGTGTACCGGGGGACCTATTCCCCGGATGATAACAAGTTGCGGCTGTATGCCTCGCTCCGCCTCGATGAGGAAACGTATAAAAGGGTGCATGATGCCGGTTTCCGGTGGGCACCGAAACAGGGGCTGTTTGTTGCGCCAGCCTGGACGCCGGGCCGCGAGGATGTATTACTGTCCCTTGCCGGCGATATCGGGGACGAAGACAGCACGCTTTTTGACCGTCAGGAGCAACGCGCAGAACGCTTTAACGACTACAGCGATAAACGCGCCGGTGAATCTGAGCGGGAGCTTGCGCATGTCGATGTGCTGGCATCGTCGAGCCCCTTCGGTCAGCCGATCCTGGTTGGCCATCACAGCGAACGCCGCGCGCGCCGTGATGCACAGAAAATTGAAAACGGCATGAAACGCGCCGTGATGTTGTTTGAACGCGCGGAATACTGGGAGGAACGGGCACAGGCATCCCTGCGTCACGCGAAATACAAGGAGCGTCCGGATGTCCGCTATCGCCGTATTAAAAAGATTGAGGCAGAGTTGCGCAAGTCTGAAAAGGCTGTTGCACAGTCACAGAAATATCTGACGATGTGGCAGGCGCAGACGCTGGATCTGAACATGGCGTTGCTGGTCAGTAATTACGATCATATTTCAGCCTGTTTCACGCTCGATAAATACCCGCGCCCGGCAGAGAAAAGTCAGTATGAAGGCCGGATGTCCCTGTATTCCGCGCTGACAGAGAGCATTATCACCTTTGAGCAGGCCCGTGATATTGCAGTTCGCTGTCACGAGCGTGCGATCCGCCATCAGCAACGCTGGGTTAACCATTATCGCAACCGCCTGAGCTATGAGCGCGCCATGCTGGACGAAAGCGGGGGCGTCGTCACCCGGACACAGGAATTTGAACCGGGCGGGCAGGTTCAGAGCCGGGGCGAGTGGTTAACCATCATCCGCATCAACAAAAGCAATGGTCAGGTCAGCTCGGTGGAAACGCCCTGTTATCGTTTTCTGGGCTACGGCGGCACCATGAAACTGACCCCGGACCGTATCACTGACTATAAAGCCCCGACAGCGGAGGAAGCCAGCGACGCGAAGAAAGCGGCGAAGCGCCCGCCGATCGTCAACTATCCGGGGGAGGGATTCCGGGAGATGACAAAAGCCGAATGGGCCAGAATGCCGGGGGATTATAAGGCTGTCCGGGGCGTGGCCGAAAATGAGACGCACGGCGCGTACCGCTTTCGCCGCTGCATGACGCACGGCTGTACGCTGGTGAATGTCTATATCACTGACATGAAAACCGTTGAAATTCCGAAAAAATGACAGGCAGACTCCCCGGCCTCTTGCCGGGGAGGTCAGGGAGTATATTCATGCATCAGGACCTTAAATACCGCATTCAGGCGATGCGGGACAAACTGGAGGGGCGCGCCCCTGTCGCAGAAATTCAGGGGGGCTCTCAGCTTTTTGTCACCCCCGCCCCGGAATGTCGACGGCTGGTTGAGCTGGCTGATGTCCGGGAAACCGATCGCATTCTGGAACCCAGCGCCGGAACGGGCGCCATACTGGAGGCGATCAGGGATGCAGTCCCCCGGGCGAAGTGTGACGCCGTGGAGCTGCACGCCGGATTAGTCCGCCATCTGCAGGCACGTTTCCCGGAGGTCCGGACCTGGTGCGGGGATTTTCTCGAATACCATCCGGATCGCCGGTATACCCGAATCATCATGAATCCACCGTTTAATCGCGGTGATGATATCCGGCATATCCGGCAGGCATTAACTCTGCTTGAGCCTGGCGGGATTCTGACTGGCATATGTCTGGACGGGCCGCGTCAGCAAAAGGCGCTGGAGTCCCTGGCGGACGTCTGGGAGCCGTTGCCGCGGGGAACGTTCACGTATACCGGGGTAGCGACCGCCATCCTCAGAATAACCGTCTGAGAACACGTTAAGCCGGCGGGGGCATCTGTCCCCGTCTGGCCGCGCCGGAAAAGACCGCGCGCCTGCGGCGCAGGAAGAACGGGCCGCGCTGACGCGCCGCCGGCTCTCCCTCTCCGCGTTCATCCTGTCCCTCTCTTCCTTCTGGTATTCTGGTTTACTTTTGTTTCTTTTCTCCTGTTCCGGCTGAGTAGTTGATGGAGCGTGGTCATCCATCTGTTTCTGCCGGCTTTTCTTTTTGCTCTTCGTTTATTTCAGGTCCTGCAGTGGGCGTCCGGGCGGGCTGTCGTGAACGGAGCCAGCCAGGCTGTCTCCGCCCTGTCGGGCTTCCATCCCATGACGCAACGTCAACGGCAGGCTTGCAGCCTCCGTTCCGGAGGCGCCGCCCTGTCGCGCCGTGGCCTGCGCTTTCTGCACCCCGGCCAGTGACCGCCGGGCTGTAAGGGGCAACGCCGTTTCGCGTGCCGCGCCCCGACGTTGCGGCGGGTCCCTGCTCATTTCCTCTCCTGTGCCTTTTCACCGTTTAAGTCCCTTTCGCCGGGGCTGAGACCAGCACAACCCGCCTGGCTGTCCAGGGCCGGCGTGGCCTTTCGCAATAAATTTTTTCCGGCCATTTCGCTTCTCTCCATTAGACCGGAAAAAATTTCCCGCTCACCCCGGACATCTGCACCGGGCCGTGCTCGTTGACGCCCTTGCGGCGAAGGTTCTCAAACGGGTGAAGGTCATACCTCCGGGAACAAAACAGCAGGTTCCCGCAAACGTCAAAACCGCGGCTTCCGGTAACTCAACGGATGATGGGGTTTTAAGAGCAAAACAACGGAGTAAGGAGATTCATCATGGCAGCACGAGGCATCAATAAAGTCATTCTGGTTGGTCATCTGGGGCAGGACCCGGACGTGCGTTATATGCCCGGCGGGGGCGCGGTGGCAAACCTGACACTGGCCACATCGGAGACATGGCGTGACAAACAGAGCGGGGAACTGCGCGAAAACACCGAATGGCACCGTGTGGTCATGTTCGGCAAGCTCGCGGAAGTCGCGGGGGAATACCTGCGTAAAGGCGCGCAGGTCTACATCGAGGGCCAGCTGCGTACCCGCAACTGGCAGGATGAGGCCGGAACCACACGCTATGTCACCGAGGTGCTGGTCGGGCAGAACGGCACCATGCAGATGCTGGGTGGTCGCCGTGAAGGCAGTTCGTCAGAGAGCACCGCACCTCATCAGCCCGCACAGCCGCAGACTCCGGCACAACCTGCTGAACCCCCTGTGGCATCCCCGAAAGCTAAGGGCGGTAAAAAAGGCCGTCAGAGTGCCGCGCCGTCTCAGCAACCCCCGCAGCCGTCCCCGGATGATTACCCGCCGATGGATGACGATGCCCCGTTCTGATAACCCGTTTCAGGCCGGCCCTGCCCTGGTGGGGCCGGAAGGAGAGAAAGATGAGTATTTACGATAACGGTCCGTTACCGGATGACACCTTCACCAGAGCACAGGCTGAAGCGGTGGCGGCACAATTTGAAAATGTCGCCATCGAAGACGATCAGGGTTCGCATTTTCGTCTGGTCGTTCGTCAGAACGGCGACATGGTGTGGCGCGCATGGAATTTTGAAGCGGATGCCGGGAAATGGCTCAACTGTTATATCGAACGTTATGGCATCCGTAACACGCAATAAGCAGTAAGAGGTACCGGACAGGATTGGGCCTGTCCGGCAGACAGTTATTAATAATCTGAAGGAGTATCAATTATGTCAGTGACCGAGTCTAAAGCAAAAGCAACGGTTAAAACCAGCAAAAAATCGGTGAAACCTGCCGAAGCCGCCGCCCTGAAAGCGGCTCTCGATGCCGCGCCGATTGAGTATGTCCCGGTGACGGCATTGGTGAAATCTCCCCTGAACGTCAGGACCATCCCTTATCCGGTGGAGAAGGTACGCTCAATGGCAGACTCCATTGAAGCGCTTGGCCTGTTGCAGAATCTGGTCGTTCATTCTCTTCATGACGGGCAGTGTGGTGTGGCTGCAGGTGGTCGTCGCCTGAAAGCTCTGCAGCTCCTGCAGAGTGAAAACCGTATCGATGCCGGATATATGGTGATGGTGAAAAAGGTACCTGATGAACTGGCTGTTGCGGCATCAATGGCAGAAAACGAACAGCAGATGGCAATGCATCCGTCTGAACAGATCGCCGGGTTCCGCACGCTGGCAGCGCAGGGGAAAACCCCCGCGCAGATTGGTGACTTGCTGGGGTTCGGTACCCGTCATGTTCAGCGTATGTTGAAGCTGACCGAACTGGCTCCCGACATTCTGGAGGCGCTGGCGAAGGATGAAATCACCACCGAACACTGCCAGGCACTGGCGCTCGAAAGCGATCAGAAACGCCAGGTGGAAGTGCTGGGATCCGCCCGCAAACGGTCCTGGAATAATGAAGTATCAGTGTCCTCGATCCGTAACCTCATTACCTCTGAAGAGGTCTCCACAAACGGCGACAAATTCCTCTTTGTGGGAGAGGCCGCATTCAGTCCGGAAGAAATCCGGGTTGATCTCTTCAGCAGCGAAAATGGCGGCTATGTCAAAAGTGCTTCTCTCGATACCGCCCTGCTGGAAAAACTGCAGAGTATCGCGGAACACCTTCGCGAAGCAGAAGGCTGGTCATGGTGCGATGGCCGCCTTGAACCGATTTCTCACTACGGGAAGGATACTAAAATCTGGCGTCTGCATGCTGTCCCGCCTGTGGAATATACCGAAGCCGAATCGGAACGACTTGCCTTCCTTACACAACGCGAAGAAGAACTTGAAGCACAAAAAACCGGGGATGACGAAGGGCGTGTTGCAGGTGAACTCAATGAGGTCTGGCTTGAACAGCAGACCATTGAGTTTCGCGCTGAACACCGGACATGGCCCGATGAAATGAAGCAATCCGTCGGAGTGGTGGTTTCCTGGACTGGTCAGGAGGTGAAAGTACAGCGCGGTGTGGTGCTGTGCGCCGATGAAAAAATACAGGAGAAGGATACATCCACCGATCAGGCTCCTGAAAAAGTCGATCCGCTGGACGCCGTCAGTGTCCCGTTGCTGACCCGCCTTTCTTCTGAACGCACACTGGCGGTTCAGGCGGCCCTGTTGCAGCAGCCGCAGAAAGCCGTCGCGATGATGGTCTGGAAATTGTGTAACTCGGTTTTCCATACCACGACGTCCGTCAAAGAGCCGTTCTGCATTAGCGTGAGTGTGTCGCATTACGCGCTGACCCGTGAAGCTCCTGACGGTGAAAACAGCGTTGCGTTTCAGGCAATCCAGGCTGAAAAAGAACGCCTTGAAGCCCTGCTGCCGGAAAACTGGCGAAAGGATATGACCACCTTCTTTACGCTCGATGGCGCAACCCTGATGGCGCTGATGGCTTTCTGCACCGCCTGTTCTATTGATGGTGTACAGGGCAAGGATGAGTTTGGTCGTAAACACCAGAGTTCGCTGGACGGGGTGGAAAACGCCATTCAGTTTGACCTTCGCGACTGGTGGAAACCGACGGCTGATAACCTTTTCTCGCACATGAAGCAGCCACACATTGTACAGGCACTCTCTCAGGCCGGACTGACAGGCGCAGCACAGGACGCCGCGAAAATGAAGAAAAAGGATGCCGCTGAACATGCAGATCACTTCCTGTCAAAAACCCGGTGGGTTCCGCAATGGATGACCAGTGCCGACAACCAGAAACAGCCTGCCGCAAAGTCTGAACTCAGTCTGGCAACGAGTCAGAGCGATACAGACGCTGATGTCGACCACGTCACCGACCATAACAACCCGGCCTGCGCCGCCTGATAA
Source organism: Klebsiella sp. B345 (assembly GCF_051131735.1). Taxonomy (NCBI): domain Bacteria; kingdom Pseudomonadati; phylum Pseudomonadota; class Gammaproteobacteria; order Enterobacterales; family Enterobacteriaceae; genus Klebsiella; species Klebsiella sp. B345. The sequence goes on along the minus strand of NZ_CP180444.1, from coordinate 61,813 downwards.
CGGAGACGCCGCCCTGCGGGGCGGCGGTAAGGAGAAACCTGTGCACACGATCATTACCACCGATGTCCTGAAAACCATGTTCGCCGGAGAGCTGGAAGACTACCGCGCCGCCGGTGAAGATTTTCGCCGTGAACTCACGCATGCCGTGATGCGGGATCTGTCCTGTCCGGAGCGCTGGGACGTCAACGGAGAGTACAAAAGTGAATTCGGCGGATTCTTTCCGGTACAGATCCGTTTTTCCCCCTCTCACGGTCATTTTGACGTGGCGGTCTGCAGTCCGGGAGAGCTGAGTACGCGCTGGATGGTCGTTTTTGTGACCCGTGGCGGCCAGCCGTTCTCCGTTGTTCGTAGCATGGAAACATTTAACCCGGAGTTGATCTCTCACACGCTGGCACTGATAGCGTGTCTCGATACTGACGGCTATTCCTTTGCCAGTATCATCAGCACTCTGGCTCAGGAGGGCGAACTATGATCCCCTCATCCCATGCCATTGTGACCCTGAAACCTGCACGCCAGGCTGCTTTGCAGGCCATCATGTTCGTGGAAGACGCCCGGTTTCGGGGAGCGCGTTTGCCCTCGATGCCCCATGTCCGCACGTTCCTGCGCATGCTGACCGGTTGCAGTCGAATTAACAGCGCCATCGCCCGGAGTATTCCCGGCCTGCACCGTGATCCGAAAGACCGGCTGAATAATCTGAAGCAGGTGGAAGAGGCGCTGGATACGCTGATTGCCAGTCAGGGGGAATGCTGCCCGCTGCCGCTGACAACCGATGTTCAGGCCGAACTTTTTCCGGAAGTGATTCACACCCGAACCGATCGGCGGATGCAGCGCGAAAATATTGCGTTCACCCGGAGAGTTCGTCGTGAAGGTAAAGAGATAGCACATACCTGGTTGCTGCGACAGAACCTGCTGGGTCAGGCTATCACGGAGCTTAACTTTCAGTCACCGGAGACCGTTAACACCTGGTACCGCCAGTGGGCTGACGAGTTTGACGCGCGGGACCTGGAGCCTGCCTTCTGGCACTGGCGGTCGCGGTTTGCCTCGCTGGCCTCCCTGGACTGGCTGCGGGATGCCGGGGAGCCGCTGTATGGTGTCATGTATGAAATCAGCTTCATTGTAAGAGAGACGCCGGAGTCTGTGCGTCAGGCAGAACGCTGGCAGGTCCCGAACAAGCTGACACACCGGAGCCGTGGATGAAGTGGCGTTATTCCCTGCGCTGGAAACTGCCGCACAGGCCCTGCCCGGGTCCACTGGAGCTGGTTTCCGTTGTCGTGGAGGCAGGGCAGGTGGCACCTGAAGAGGTGATGTCACGCTGGGTTGCTGGCTCCGGTTACGCTGTATGCGTGGATTTTCTCGGTCAGAAACAGATCCAACGCTGGAGCGATGAACGGAAAGCCGCCACCCGTCGCCGGAATCTTGAGCGTCGGGTCAACAGGATTGCGCCCTTGTTTGCCGATGAATTGATTGAGCGGGAGTTAGAGAGCAGACCCGATTATTTCCACGGGAAATCAGTATGCTGATGGCAGGATGCCTGGTCAGTCTGGCAGAGGGTGAGGTATAATGGCGGTGGCGCTTGAGGCTTTTTGCCTCATGACGTGAAGGTGGTTTGTTACCGTGTTGTGCGGCAGAAAGCAGAGAGCCCCGTAGTTAATTTTCATTAACCCACGAGGCCACCTGTATGCCTAGACAACATCAGGATAGCCTCTTAGATGCCGCAAGGCAAGGAGAAGTAGGCCATGAAACTGCCGCGAAGTTCCCTGATCTGGTGCGTATTAATAGTGTGTCTCACACTGCTGATATTCACTTACCTGACCCGTAAATCACTCTGTGAAATCCGGTACAGGGACACGAACAGGGAGGTGGCGGCTTTTATGGCCTACGAATCCGTTAAGTAGCTAACCCCGGCGGGGGGAAACCCCCGCCACTCAAGGGATGAAGCTGTCTGGACATGCCTGAAGCGCCTTTATGAAGGGGTTGCCGGTTCGCCGGTAGCCCCTTTTTCCTGTGAGATGTGATCCATTTGTGGCTTGCCTATTGAATCCTGAAAGAGCGCGCGCCTGCGGCGCCGGGAAAACCGGCCGCGCTGACGCGCCACCCGAATTTCCTCTACGCGATGACTTCCCTGTCTTATCCCTGCTGCTGACCGGCTTCCTGCTTATCTCCCTGCTGCCAGGCTCCGGCTTAAACGCTCACTGCAAAATAACTTAAGTCCCCCTTCGGCTCCTGATCAGCTGTGCTGCTCAGTCGTCTAGCCCCACTCCGCTAACCGCGAAATGATGCGGTAAGCTCCGCCGAACCCGCAAGCGGTTTCGGGCTGACGCTAGGGTCTGATGTCCGATGTCAACCCCGCGCTTGCTGCATCCTTGTCAGGATGCGCCGCTTTCACCGTGCCGGCGAAAAGCTGCCGGCACTTTTATGGCGCCACGCCGTTCCGACGTGTCGGGTGTGTGCATCCTGTTCCCCCGGTGAGGCCATCCCCCGTGTGTCCTCACGCGGAGGGCTGGTCGTAGCACCGCCGTGTCGTCGCACAAGGGGTAAGTAAACTCCGCCAAAAACTTTTTGTCTCCGCCCCTTGTTCTCCTCCTTACGACGTTGCTCCTTTGCCCTGTGCCGCGAGAGAACTCACCAGGGAGATGGACAACCATCACCACAGGAGAAAACCAGAATGCACACACGAAACGTCAAGACCGCCGCTCAGGAATCTTCCAGAAAGATGGGGGGAAAAGCCGTGTCATATACGATCCTCGTTGCTGATAAGCCAAAAAACTCAGAGGAAGAGTGGGACGTCATGGAATTCCGCAGCCTTGTTGCGCTGAAAAAATACCGCAGAAGCCACCCGGAAAAAATGAGCTTCAGCTATGGCTATGCCCTCAGCCGTGGCGTGGATAAGCAGTTCTGTCATATCAACGTGGCTGAAGCCGATCACTTCAAACAATTTTTGCGTCAGATTGAGTGCTCAGGCGTCGATATCCGGGACATTTACTGAGAAATAAACAGGGATGGGGCTTATCGTTGCCATCCCTTAACCAGAGCAGAGGTTATGCAAAATGAAAGCATACGGCAATCAACACTCATCAGAGGCTTTTTCCCGGGAAACTTCCCAATCCTGTTTTGAACCAAAAGCGGAAAAGGTGATCGCTTTTCACGGTAAGGAAGCCAGTTACGCCTATAACGTGCTGGCCGATCTGAAAGCAGCAGGTGCTTCATATACCCGGCGGAATATCATCGCCGATATGTTCCGCCGTCTGGGTGTGAAATGAGGTCTGACGGGCAATGAAACACGTGAAAGGAAAAATCCAGCAGGGGGCGGGAAACGCCTATTACGCGGGGATGCAGTGGCGTGCTATCGGGCTTATCCAGAATAAAGCGGAGTACATGGCGCTGATCCTTGATATCAAGGTGGTGAAAGTCGGATAAGGCGCGCCCAGGCAGTGTCCACCACCTGCGAGCAATTCAGAGACAGGTGGTGGTTGCCTGTACGTCATTGAAGTGTCCCCATGTTGGGGTTGTAATATCCCCAGGTAAAGGGTATTTTGTGAGGTGTTATGGAAGCACTCTTTGTCGAGTTGCCGCCGTTCGAGCGTCATCGTGCAGAATATCTCACGGATGATGAGTTTCGGGAGTTTCAGCAGATGTTGCTGAAAAATCCGGTATGCGGTGATGTTATCCAGCATACCGGAGGATTACGCAAGGTACGGTTTGGGGATGCAAGGCGTAACAAGGGGAAGCGCGGCGGCATCAGGGTGATTTACTACTGGTATCTGGAAAAGTCCCACTTTCTGTTGTTCACCCTGTACGACAAAGATCAGAAAGATGATTTAACGAAAGCACAGCGCGATATTTTGCGCGAAATGCTTGAACAGGCCAGAAGAAGGGGGCGTTGATGAAAGAGCGTGATATTTTTAGCGAACTGCAGGAAGGCATGGCTGTGTGGGCAGAGTTTAATGCTGGCAAAAAAACGTTGCGAACGCACAAAGTCAGCGTAAAACCCGTCACCATGACACCCGATGAAGTGAAAGCGCTACGCGAAAAACTGAAGCTTTCACAGGCTGTTTTCGCACAGTATTTACATACCGGTGTCACTACCCTGCAGAACTGGGAGCAGGGACTGGCAAAACCGAATAAACAAGCCATCCTGCTGATGAAAATGGTTGAGCGCAATCCGCACACTCTGACTGAACTGGCAGCGCTATAGCCCCGGTTCAGGGTGATGCGGAATTTTATGCGTGAAATACCGGAGGCTGCGTAAATAAACGGAAGGGCAGGGGATAACCTGCCCGACTGCAGGAAAAAGCCGCGCACCTGCGGTGCCGGATAATACCGGCTGCGCTACGCGCCGCCCGTATTACTCCGGCGCGGCGTTATCTCATCAATATTCTTTATTCATCTCTGTGACATCTCATCCGGCATGCTGCTGTTTATCTCTTCCGGTATTTATCTCTGATGAGAGATTTAATAAATACTGACCCGGGCGTCGTCCCTGTCGGGACACGGCTGTCGTGAACAGAGCCAGCAAGCTGTCTCTGCCCTGCGGGCGTCCATCCTGACGCAAATTCAACATCGCGCTTGCTGCATCCTTATCAGGATGCACCGCTTTCACCGTGGCGGTAAATTCCCGCCACTCTGAGGGCCGGAACGTGAATTCGATACAGACCGAATTGACGTTCCGGATTGTGTGCATGCTCCAGCCTGCGTTATATCGCCCGACATCATCTTTTCGCGGAGGGCGGCTTTTAGCATCAGCCGTGGCGGAAATAAAGGGGTATATAAACGCAAGCGCCCCTTTATTTACTCCCTGTCAGCTGCACATTGCCCTTTGCCGCTCAGTGATGAAGTCGAACGATTTAATAAACCACGAAGGAGTAAACCAGCATGCACACAAATAACGTCAACACCGCCACTCGTGAATCAGACGAACAATTTCCGACAGATAAATATCTTCGTTATGCTGTAACAGATGACGATGAACGTCTGGAATTAATCCCGTTGCTCTTTTTTACCCCGTCAGCAGATATGATGACAGATAACTGGTTGCGCCAGCACTCCGATTACAATGGCGGTTTCTGGTCTTACTGGATTATTCCGCAGGGTGTTGGCGGAAATGTTGCGCCCAATCGTATCCAGTTCATTACCGCGCAGACCGGATATATTGCGCCGGAAGGTAAGGGACGTTACAGGATGCACATTCCCGGAAACTATTTTGAGAATGACGTCAGCGCCGATGCAGCAGGAATTATTGCCACGCTGATGGTGATGAGATGTCTGTCCTGGCAGGTGTCAGAGATGGGGCCGGAATATGCACGGGTCTGTCATCATCTTGAGTCCCGGCAGGATGCGTTGAAGAATTATGTCAACATTATCCAGCATCCCGAACGTCATTTAATCTGGCGTGCGATTGGTTAGTCGTGTAATGAAAGTAAAGGCCTCACGAATGAGGCCTTTACTTTTTAACAGCATGGGGTTGTCCTGCATTTTTATTGGTTTTGATGGCCCGGTAGATAACCTCAATCTTCCTCGCATATGCCAGTCGTCGCATGGCCTGCCTGTCCGTTCTGCGGAACCCGGCGTTGTAGGCACCGACCGCCTCCCAGCTGATACCCCATTTCTGAAAAGCCAGTGCCAGATAATACGCGCCGGTGTAAATATTCAGGCAGGCATCTGTCAGAAGATTTTCCGGTTTAATTCCGTACCGCGACAGTTGCGTATGGTGCTGCGAATCGATTTGCATCAGTCCGGCACCGTAGCCTGTTCCCGGATTTTTTCCGATGGCACCCACCACCCATTTTGACTCCTGCCATGAAATAGCCCGGAGCAGATCCGGATCTATTCGATAATCCCGTCCTGCCATATCAAAACAATCCGCCGCCATTGACGAACTGGAAAATAAAAAAAGAGTGAATGCCAGTGCCATTCCTTTCATGGTTATCCCTCCGGGGCCAGATGCCGGAATTACGTTAACCCATCCCAGATGCAGACTCAACAAATATGCACTCCTCACCACAAAATCACCACACCCCACGCAAAATTAAATTTTTGCAGATTAATATTTAACTTTAGTAGGTTAGGTGTGCCTACATTATTTTATGTTATATAAGTTTATATGGATGCGAGTTGCGGGCGATTCGCTAATGAGTTGTTGGTAAGTCTATAGAGACTTGCATACAACTCATTCATTTATTTTCAAATGGTTATGAGGACTTAAGTCTAAGCTTAAGTCTCTATATGACTTGTATTGCAAGTTGTTTAGAGTTCTGGCTTAAGTTTAGAGTTGTAATTACGAAAAACACGCGTTATCTTCATCTTATAATATTCAGTTTATAGCGTAATTCAATTAAGGAACAATCATGGCCAGGGTGCAAGCATATCCAAGTGATGAGGTTGTGCAGAAAATTAATGCGATAGTCGAAAAGCGCAGAACTGAGGGAGCTAAGGAGAAGGATGTCAGCTTCTCAAGTGTTACTACGATGCTACTTGAGTTAGGCCTACGGGTCTATGAAGCACAAATGGAGCGGAAAGACTCAGGTTTCAATCAAATGGAATTTAATAAAATATTACTTGAGAATGTTATGAAGACGCAGTTCTCCATTTCAAAAGTTTTGGCTATGGAGTCGCTCAGTCCTCATATTGTTGGTGACGACAGATTCCAGTTCAAAAATATGGTCCGGGATATCATTGATGATGCAGGGGAAGTCGTAATGAAGTTTTTTCCAAAGCAGGATGATGCTGAGGAAGATGAATAAGTCTAGTCTATTCTATATAGAGTTTATATCTTTAGTTTTGTATTAAAAAAGAATAAAGATCTGGTCACTGGAAGTGACAAGGAAGGTAATGGACTATAAACTAGGTATTGCGAATTAAACAAAATTTATTGAAGCGTTGACGCCTGGGGCTGGTACCCCCGGACGCCAACTATCCATAGTGACCTTAAGAGGAGGCGCCTATGTGTGCGACGGATCGTAGTCAAATCGCTGTATGCAGTCAAACAGATTCCATTCAATACTTGACCGAGATGCTTAATGTTTCATCGAGTCCTGCCTTCATTCGGAATTCCCGGGGTGAGCTAATTCACTCCAGTCCATTTTTTGATAAAATTTTCTTAACAAACAAAGATCGTCAATCATGGTTCTCATCCATTCCCATGGATGTTGGGTTGGTATTGATAAAATCTGAAATCATTTCTTTGTCAGAGGGAAGTACTTGTCTTTCCAGGAATGTTCAACTTCACAATCAAGTATGGACCGTAATTATTGAATGTATTTCCTTCAAAGGAGAACTGTTTAGTAAGTGGGTGTTCATAAGAGAAACACAAAGTTTTTTTAAACCCTCTGAAGAATGTATTCAGACTTCAAGGCGGATTGACAGATATTTATATTGCAATGATTATAAAAACTCTCAAACATGGAAAGTGTTTAATTTGTATGCAATTGGATTTACGTATGCAAGAATTTCTGATGTAACAGGTTTGAGTGAAGATCAAACCAAGAGGATGATTAAAAAATTTAAAGGCGAACTATTATTTAATGATAGAGATAGTCTGATTTTATCGGTTTTAAATACACTTAATTATAGCAAGCTAGCGCTTAATGTTATTGATATATTAAGCGCGTGTTGTTAAATCGATGTTGATTGAGCGCACTTTTAGTGTGCCTGGATGTAAAAATACTTTACTCAAAGTCACTCCATAATTGGTTTACTTTTAATCTTGTCAATGTAAAATTTATTTAAATTCATTAACTATTTTTTTGGGGGAGGGCGATTGGAAAGATCTGTGAGGAATAACGCACGACCTGCGCCAGGACAACACGTGCTTCTGAGGCTAGATGAGGAGACTAATCGACGACTAATTAAAGCAAAAGACAGTAGCCGAAGAAGCAAAACGGCAGAAGCATATTTACGTTTAAAAGATCATCTTGAACGCTTTCCTGATTTTTATAATTCAGAAACTACAGGATCAGGAGGTAAGCAAACAGAATAATTGAATTGTTTTGAAGGTATATAGTTGTTCCACTAACCATTCTATTTAAAGGAAATAAACATGAATGCTGTATTAAGTGTTCAGGGCACTGCTGTCTCTGAAAAAAACAAGCCGTCTGTTCTGTCCCGTGTTTTTAACAAAAAGTCCGCTCTGAAAATGACTAAAGCTGTGCTGCCGGTAGCCGCTCTGGCGGCGTTCTTTCCGGACGCCGCGATGGCCACCACCACGGCGACCGACCTGATGAAATCCGGGGATGCTACCGTTAAAGGTACGTTCGGTAAGTCTTCCAGCGTCGTCAAGTGGGTGGTTCTGGCTGAAGTCGTAGCAGGCGGCATCATGTACATGATGACCAAAAACGTGAAGTTCCTGTTCGGCTTCGCCATCATTTCGACCTTTATTACCATCGGTATGTCGGTCGCCGGTTACTGACAGGAAATACGTGATGACGGGAGACGAATTAAAACAATACCGTTTCCCGGAAACACTGACTAACCAGAGCCGCTGGTTTGGCTTATATCTTGATGAACTTATCCCGGCCGTGATTTGTCTCGGCTGGGGTTTCTGGACCAGTAAGTTCTTATTCGGTATAGCTGCAGCGGCACTGGTTTTCTGGGGTATCAAGAAACTGAAAAAAGGAAGAGGCAGTTCGTGGTTACGCGATTTAATTTACTGGTATCTGCCCACCTCCCTTCTTAAAGGTTTCTTTCATGATGTTCCGGACTCCTGTTTCCGGCAGTGGATTAAATAAATCAACGGGGAAATAACATATGGAACATGGTGCCAGACAAAGTACCACGCGTGTTATCGCCGTGGGGTTTATCTGTCTGGGGACGCTTTTTACCCTCAGTCTTGCGACAAATATCATACAGGGCATTAATAACTATCGCCTGCAGACAGAACAGAAAGTAGCAGTCACCCCAATGTTGTTCAGCGCGCCATTTGCGGTATCGCAGAATCAGGCGGACGCGTCATATCTGGAGCAGCTGGGCCTGAGCTTTATTGCATTACGTCTTAACGTCACACCGGAAACGGTCGACGCCCAGCATGCCCAGCTGCTCCGGTATGTTTTTCCCGGGGCGCAGAACAGCCTCAAAATCCAGCTGGCAGAAGATGCGAAGCGGATAAAAGACAACAATGTGAATGCCTCTTTTTATATGACGTCTGTCCGTGCATACCCGGCTGAAAATCGGGTGGATATCCGCGGAGAACTGAAAACGTGGATAGGGGATTCTGCCCCCTACAGTGAAATTAAAAGTTACGTCCTGCAGTTTAATCGTGTGGATGGTGTCAGCTGGCTGGCGCGTTTTGGAGAAATAAATAATGAAAAACATTAACCCGTTATTTCTCTCCGGTTGCCTGTTCTTTTCGCTACCTGCGATATCGGCCACCCTCAGCGGTACGCTGGCGCCGACCGTTGTTCCCCTGGCGAACGGCGGGCAGGCAAACATTGCCGTGAGTAACACGGACCCAAACCTCTTCACCGTTTCCGGTGACCGTATTACTGCGATTAACAGTCTGGACGGTGGTCTGACAAACCAGGAGCAGACCGACAGCGGTGGAGCGATTCTGGCCACGGTCAGCAAAAAGCCGTTCACCTTCATTGTGGAAACCGAGCGCGGACTGAACTTCTCCATCCGGGCCGTACCACGCGCCGGGGTGGGGCGCACTATCCAGCTGGTTTCCGAGCTCGTGGGGACACCGGGTCCCGCTAAATCATGGGAAGAATCCGGTCCGTATGAAGGCATTCTGGTTTCCCTGAACCGTGCTGTTCGTCAGGGTCAGATCCCTGATGAATACCAGGCTGTTCCTGTCACATCAGAATCACTGCAGGTGCCCGCTGGTCTGCGTGCGACAGCAGAAAAAGTCTGGACCGGGCATCACCTGAAAGTGGTGCGTTACAGCCTCGAAAATATCAGCTTTTCGCCCCGAATGATCCGCGAAAGCGATTTCTGGCAACCTGGTACCCGCGCCATCATGCTCAGCAGTCCTGCTGGTCAGCTGACCGGTGGTGGCCGGATGCAGGTCTGGATCACCACCTCTGAAGGGGGGCGCTGATGGCCAACTTCAATACGATCATCAAACGTAAACAGTACCTGTGGCTGGGCCTCATTCTGGTCGGTGGCGCGGGCGCCATCGGGGGGGGAATGTATCTTTCTGACCTGAACCTGAGTTCGGAAGAAGAGGCCCCCGCGCAGGGAGAGCCGGCCCCGGATATGACCGGTGTGGTTGACAGTAATTTCAACAGCAAAGTGGAGCAGCATGCGACAACGGAGATGCAGGCCACTGCTGCGGACCTGAACAAGCGCTTTGGCGCGCTGCAGGGCGAAGTGGACATACTGAGTAAGGGCCGTGCTGCCGATCAGGTTCGTATCGAGCAACTCAGCAATGAGAATGCCGCGATGCAGGAGCAACTGAGGACGCTGGGCGTCAGGCCATCCGTTCCTGGTGGAGAGCCGGCGCCGACCCCTCCCTCTCCGGCACCCGGGCCGGAAGGTGAACCGCAACCGGCAAATTATCCGCCACAGCCTGGTGGTGCGGTACCACCGCCGACCGCTTTCTATCCGGGCAACGGTGCTGTGCAACCCCCGCAGGTCAGTTATCAGTCTGTACCGGTACCGAACCAGATTAATCGTAAAACGTTCATCTACAACAAAGGGAAAAAGGGCAGGGAGCTGCCGTATATCCCGTCAGGCAGTTTTGCGAAAAGCAGTCTGATCGAAGGCGCCGATGCGAATGCTTCCGTGACCGGGAATGAATCAACCGTACCGATGCAGTTACGCATCATCGGTCGGGTGGAAATGCCGAACAGTAAAACCTATGACCTGACCGGCTGCTTTGTCGGCCTGGAAGCCTGGGGGGATGTCTCCAGTGAGCGCGCCATTGTCCGGACCCGCAATATCAGCTGTATCAAAGGGGATAAAACCATCGACCAGCCGATTAACGGTCACGTCTCGTTTATGGGCAAAAACGGTGTGAAAGGCGAAGTGGTGATGCGTAACGGCAAAATCCTCGGCTGGGCCTGGGGCGCAGGCTTTGTTGACGGAATTGGTCAGGGCATGGAGCGGGCTTCGCAACCCGCTGTTGGCCTGGGTGCAACGGCATCCGTTGGCGCCGGTGACGTGCTGAAAATGGGGATTGGCGGTGGGGCATCCAAAGCCGCACAGACCCTGAGTGAGTATTACATCAAACGCGCTGAACAGTATCACCCGGTCATCCCGATTGGTGCCGGTAACGAAGTGACTGTTGTTTTCCAGGATGGTTTCCAGCTGAAAACCATTGAAGAGCTGGAAGCGGAAAAGAACGGGCAACAGCAGGCGCAGAATCAGGAGCCGGTCGCGCAGCCTGAAGCACAGCAGTCAGGCAGCAACCTGAACGGGTTTAACACTGACGAAATGCTGAAGAAGCTGGGCAAACTTGACCCTCGCCAGTTCTCACCTGGCGGAGAAGCGCAGGGAGAAAACCATGGTTAAGTTCCTCACCGCTCTCGTTCTGTCCGCGCTGCGCTGGCTTCGCTGGCTCTTTCAGTACGCAGTGGTGTACCCGATGGCCACCATGATGCTGCTGATTGTAACAGCGTTGTGGCGTGGTCATATCACGCCCGGTCAGATGCTGGTGAATACCATCGAATCGGTGCAGCGGGAAGGATATGTCATTCACGACTGCACGGGACCCGCTTCGCGCGAAGCACTCAATGGTGATGCGGTGAAGCCATTACTGCCTCCTGTTTTACAGGAGGATTGCTCCTCTTTCAGTACGGATGCAGCAGGGTATGCAGCACATATCGACCAGGGCTACACGAAAAACATCTTCTGGCTCTGGTTTCTGATGGCAGTTGTGTTTACGGGTGTCGCGGTGGTTTTCGGACGTACCCCTGCCAGCAGAACAGGTATCACGTGGGTGAGAGATGCGCGGGGGAATGTCTTCCCCGGATGCAGACCCGGAAAAGGCGCGATATCACCGTTACTGGCCGGATATCAGAAACTCGGTGAGACCATCGTGATTTATGACCCTTCCGCCAGATTCAGCGAGGAAGATAAAAATGAAAACAAAGAGAAATAATCCATACCCCGATGAAACCGGTAATGCGGTTCTGGTCGGGGAGCCTGGTGCAGGAAAAACAGCGTTTTCATCAGAACTGATTTTCGCCCGATCGGATGTCACTCAGCTTAAGCGTGTTTACGGTGCGATGAGTCCGGGAGAGCGGGATAAATTTGTCCGGACGATTAAGGCAAACACCCTGTTCAGGATGAACCTGAAAAAATAAACGATAAATAGCGAGAAATATCATGAAGGAATTAATGCTGTTAATTCCTCTGGGCAGCGCTTTGCTCTTAACCGGGTGCGCGGGCACAGAGACGGAATTCGAATGTAATGCCACAACATCGGATACCTGTATGACGATGGAGCAGGCAAATGAAAAGGCGAAAGCAAAAGAGGAAAGTGCTTCGGCAAAGCCGGCTGCGGCCGGGTTGCCACGACTGGCTGAGGGTAATTTCAGAACAACGTCAGTTAATTCGTACCCGTTGCCGCCACAGCCCAACCTGACTAGGGCCAGAGTGGCCGAGGAAACAGATCGAGCACGTGCAGTGTACCTAAATAATCCAACGGCAAAGAATGAAGCAGCATATTTCGAAACCGAGAAACGGAGCCAGTCTTTGCCGGTAGTAAAAATGTCTTTACCGGTGGTCGCGTCAACGTTTACGTCACCGTCAACGCTGCCAGGTAATTATCCCCGGCCATTGAGAAAAGGGGAGGAGACAACGTCTTTGTGGATAGCGCCGTATGTGGATTCAGATGATGTTTATCACCAGCCCACAACGGTTGTATTTGTTGTTACACCATCGGCATGGGGTCAGCCCCGCATTAACTAATCAACAGCGCCGTAAATGGCGCTGTGAAGACGCAATGAATACCGGATTTAAAACGAGTGCCCTGTGCGTTGAAAGGGATGGGCGGTAGCGTGTTTTTTCTTCCTGGAGGAGTGATGGATAATGACAAAGCGTTAACTTTTCTCTGTGTGTTGTTAGTGGGACTGGCGGCTTATTCATTAATCGTCAGGTTGTCTCAGCCCGGCAATGAAACGTTAATTAAGGACGGTAAATATTGGTCGACGGACTGTACCCTGAAGGAGACTGATATTCCTGGCAGTATTTTTACCCGTAATACAAACCGACTGGATTGTTCCGGTGTCATCGTTCATGTCAGGACGGACAGATATGAACAGGCTGTATCTGCGTATAACAAATCCACATCGCAGGAGTAAATATGCAGGCCTTTTACTATGGTATCAATCTGGGATGGGTTGCTGGCGTATTTATCGCTCTCTTTATTACAGGGTTCATCCTGGCCGCCGCCATGTGTGTGCTTCCGGAGAAATATCACTTTCGTTTTAGCAAGGGAAACACCTTTATCTGGGGGGCGCTGGCCGCCATTGTGGGCCTGGCCGGCATGTTCACCATTCTGATTATGACCGTGTCAATGGATGATCTGGAGACGGGGAAACACTGGAAAACAGAATGTCAGCTGATGGAGGTAAATATTCAGGCAGGCACTTTTTCAGAACCTGTGAATAAGCTGGACTGTGCCGGGGTTATCCTTAATGTACCGGCCAAATCATATTATCGCTATACCGCTGAGTGGCAATGGTATGAGGCTAAAAATAAATGAAAATATTTCTTATTAATTTCATGTTTTGCGTGATGGTTTACCTTATCTGGCGAGGCCACGTTGACAGTCTGCCCGCAACGCAGGAGCAACTGTTAATCCTTTCTCGCGACACGCCTTGTGTGCAGGATGCGTTTCGCAAGGCCCTGAACCCTGACGGGGATCATCAGCCTGAGCCGCTAACCATCGGGGATGCCAGAAAGCTGGCAGGAAACTGCAGGGATAAAGTGGCGTTACCTGAAAACGAAAAACAAGTCACGCTCGATGAGCAACGTAAAGCACTCAGTGATAAGGAATGATGTTCATGATGGTTTTGATTAAAAAATATGGATTTCTGCTGATCCCTGCATTGTACTGGCTTATCTATCTGGGTGCCAGATTGACTTACAACGGACTGACTGGGGAGTACACACCTGATTTCATTCAGAGTGTACGTCATGACGGTGTGTTTATTATCTGCAGCTTACTGGTGTTTTATATTGCCTGTTTAAGCGTTGATGTCAGTGACGGAGAGCTTTCAGGGGTGCTCTTTTGGGCTGTTATTCTTTTTCATGTTACCGCGTTAATTATTTCGCTTCTTATCTGTTTGTGGAAAGGGGCGCTTTTGTCGGATGTTATTTTTATCTGGCAACTGGGCACCTCGATGCTGATGTTAGTGCTCATCCCTGTGCTCACTTTTAAATATGCTTAATTACCCCATAAAAATACAGCGTCTGACATGTCTGTTGTTTGCTGCTTCATCTCTTGTTTTATTATTTAAACGCTCATTAAGGAATGCTCACATGCGTAATAACCTGATGGATACAGTCGCTCAGGCCGTGAATTCGCTTGTGTCGGCACTACAGTTGCCTGACGAATCTGCGAAAGCGAATGAAACGCTGGGCAGCATGAATTTCCCCCAGTTCAGCCGGATTTTACCCTATCAGGATTATGATTCTGAAACAGGGCTTTTTATTAACACGAAAACGATCGGCTTTATGCTGGAAGCCCGGCCCCTGCCGGGTGCAAACAAAGATATCGTCGGCACACTGGAGCATTTGTTGCGGACTAAAATCCCTCGTGGCGTGCCGTTCACTATTAATCTGGTGTCCAGTAAGCTCGTCGGGAACGACATTGAGTTCGGGCTGCGTGAATTTAGCTGGAGCGGTAAGGAGGCGGAGAAGTTCAACGCCATTACCCGTGCCTATTATCTCCGCGCGGCAGAAACCCGCTTCCCTTTGCCGGAAAGCATGGATTTACCCCTGACCCTGCGAAACTACCGGGTCTTTATTTCCTGCTGTATCCCGAGAAAAAAGAAAAGCAAAGCACAGATAGTCGAGCTTGAGAACCAGGTCAAAATTATCCGCGCCTCACTGGGTGGCGCCTGTATTCCCACGCGTGTTATGGACGGTGCCGCGCTGGTTGAACTGATGCGCGAGGTCATTAATCCTGATCCGGGCGAGATGTATCACAAACCCTATAAACTGGACCCGTATCAGGACCTCAACTATCAGTGTGTGGAAGACAGTTTTGACATGAAGGTCACGGCCGGGCACCTGAAGATCGGTCGTCTTGGTCACAACGGGAAAGAGACAGTCACCAGGGTGACCAGCTATCACCTTGAACGTGACCCGGAAATCGCCTTCCTCTGGACCAGTGCGGATAACTACGCCAATTTACTGAGCCCTGAGCTCTCCATCTCCTGTCCGTTTGTGATCACACTGACACTGATGGTGGAAGACCAGGTGAAGACCCAGAATGAAGCCAACCTGAAGTTCATGGACCTGGAGAAGAAAAGCAAAACCTCTTACGCCAAATACTTCCCGTCAGTGGAGAAAGAAGTCAAAGAATGGGGTGATATCCGCCAGCGTCTGGCGACCAACCAGACCAGCCTTGTGTCGTATTTTTTCAACATCACTACCTATACCCCGGACAATGTTGAAGCCTCACTCACCACCGAGCAACAGGTGCTGAACAGTTTTCGTAAAGGCGGTTTCCAGCTGATCCCTGCCCGCTACCATCACCTGCGTAACTTTCTGGCCATGTTGCCCTTCAAATCCGGTGAGGGACTGTTCAAAGAGCTGCAGGCGGCCGGGGTGGTCAAACGAGCCGAAACGTTCCAGGTCGCCAACCTGCTGCCGGTCGTGGCCGACAGCCCGCAGGCCCCGGCCGGTCTGCTCGCACCGACCTACCGCAACCAGCTGGCGTATATCGACCTTTTTTATGAAGGCATGGATAACACCAACTTCAACATGGCGGTCTGCGGCACCTCCGGAGCAGGTAAAACGGGGCTGATACAGCCGCTGATCCGCAGTGTGCTGGACTCCGGCGGTTTTGCCTGGGTGTTCGATATGGGGGATGGCTATAAGTCCCTGTGCGAAAACATGGGCGGGGTCTACCTCGATGGTGATTCGCTGAAGTTTAACCCGTTCGCCAATATTCTCGATGATGCGCACTTTGACCTCTCCGCGGAACGTATCCGTGACCAGATGTCAGTGATGGCCAGTCCGAACGGTAACCTGGATGAGGTCCACGAAGGCCTGCTGTTGCAGGCTGTGCAGGCGGCCTGGCTGAGCAAAGGGACGCATGCCCGCATCGATGATGTGGTGGCGTTCCTGCAGAGCGCCAAAGACAGTGAGGAATATGCCGACTCTCCGACCATCCGCAGCCGCCTGGACGAGATGATTATTCTCCTCGATCAGTACACGGTGAACGGGATTTACGGGGAGTACTTTAACTCGGACAAACCCACCCTGCGCGATGACGCCCGGATGGTGGTGCTGGAACTGGGGGGACTTGAATCGCGCCCGTCTCTGCTGATTGCCGTCATGTTCTCGCTGATTATCTATATCGAGAACCGGATGTACCAGTCCCCCAGGAGCCTGAAAAAGCTCAACGTCATTGACGAAGGCTGGAAACTGCTCGATTTCAAAAATGAAAAAGTGGGGCAGTTCATTGAGAAAGGGTACAGGACCGCGCGCCGGCATACCGGTGCCTACATCACCATCACCCAGAATATTGTCGACTTCGATTCCCCCACCGCATCCACCGCAGCCCGGGCGGCCTGGGGTAACTCCTCGTACAAGTCGATCCTCAAACAGTCAGCCAAAGAGTTCGCCAAATATAACCAGCTGTATCCGGATCAGTTCTCAAAGATGGAGCAGGACATGATTAACAGTTTCGGCTCTGCAAAAGAGCAGTGGTTCAGTTCTTTCATGCTGCAGGTGGAAGCGAACTGCTCCTGGCATCGTCTGTTCGTCGACCCGCTCAGCCGGGCCATGTATTCCTCCAAAGGCGCGGACTTTGAATTTATCCAGGCGCGTAGGAAGGAGGGTGTCGATATTCATGACGCGGTGTATGAGCTGGCCTGCCTTAACTTCCCGGCGGAAATGGCTGAGCTGGAAGCCCGCATCGCACACGATGGCGTAAGGAGTGCAGCCTGATGGAAAACCACGCAGAACAGCAGAAAACGACGCCCCGGCCGTATCGACGGGGGCTGGCCATCGTCGCGCTTGTTGTCTTCGTCCTGGCGACCAACGTCTTTCTCTCGCGGGTGGTACTGGAGTACACCGCACCGCGGGTGGTGGCCTTTGATATGAAGAAAACGCTCGACAGTTTTATGGACAGTGTCAGTCAGAAACAGCTGTCAGAGGCGCAGTCGAAAGCGTTGTCGGAAAGGTTTAACAGCGCGCTGGAGCAGAGTCTGGCGGATTACCAGCAGCAGCATCATGTGCTCATTCTGGTCTCGCCCGCAGTGGTTCAGGGCGCATCCGATGTAACCCGCACCATTCAGCACGACATTGCCCGCCGGATGAAGGGGGAGCGTGAATGACAACACTACGCGCTTTTCTGCTCGCCGGCTGTCTGCTTTCGCCGCTGACACAGGCCGCCGACCTCGGTACCTGGGGGGATTTATGGCCGGTCCGTGAGCAGGACATGCTGGAACTTATCACGCAGCGGCTGCAGGGACTGCAACAATCCGGCCAGTGGGATAAGACAATGGGCGAGTTTAAGCAGCGGGTGATCGAAAACAGCCAGCGCCCGGCCCCGGTGGAGGGACTGCACAGGGCGGAGAAATATGCGCAGAGCTGGTTTGACCCCAGCATTCGCCTGACGGAAGACCTGAAGGACAGCGAAGGGCGGGTGTTTGCTCACCAGGGCGAGCTCATCAATCCCCTGAAAACCGTGCCCTTTATGCAGACCCTGTACTTTATCAACGGCGACGATCCTGACCAGATAGCCTGGATGAAACGCCAGGTGCCGGAAACGCTGATGAGTAAGATTATTCTGGTCCGGGGCAGCGTCCCTGACACCTCGGCCGCGCTGGACAGCCGGATTTATTTTGACCAGAACGGTGTGCTTTCAAAACGGTTCGGCCTGACCAGTGTACCGGCGCGTATTACGCCGGCGCCCTCCGGTGAGCGGCTGAATATCGAAACCTTTCCTGTTAAATAAGGACGTTTCAGTGAAATCCCTGACCCTGTTTCTGAGTGCCCTGATGATGTGGGGATACAGCCTCAGTGCGGCTGCGGACCCCTCCTGCGAGGGCCGTTTTGTTAACCCGATCACCGATGTCTGCTGGCAATGTATCTTCCCGATGTCCATCGGAAGCACTGCGGTGGCATCCGGCGGCGGCCCGGATACCGTGAATCCGTCCAGCCCGGTTCAGTACTGTCCCGCACCGCCCCCGATATTTGTTCGTATCGGTCTGGCGATTGGCTACTGGGAGCCGATGGCCATGACGGATGTCAGCCGTTCACCTGGCTGCATGGTGAACCTCGGGGGATTCAGTATTAATCTCGGCAAGACCGGGATGGGTACGGCTAAGAAGGATGACAAGCAGGTGAACGGGGCCTTCTATCACGTCCACTGGTACAAGTATCCGCTGACCTACTGGCTGAACATCATTACCTCAGCCGGGTGCCTGGAAGGAGGCGATATGGATATTGCCTATTTATCCGAAATCGACCCGACCTGGGTGGACAGCAGCCTGACCACCATTCTGAATCCGGAAGCCATTTTGTTTGCTAACCCGATCGCCCAGGGCGCATGTGCGGCAGATGCGATTGCCAGTGCATTCAACAAACCACTCGATATTTTGTTCTGGTGCGCCGGCTCTCAGGGTTCGATGTACCCGTTCTCCGGCTGGGCCAGCAATGAGTCCAGTCCCCTGCAGTCATCGCTGTTACTCAGTGAGCGAATGGCCTACAAGCTTCATCGGCAGGGACAAATTATGGAGACCGTCGGCGCAGATGTGGCGGTCTGCTACGAATACCCGTCTCCGATCATCCCAAAAGAGCGGTGGCGCTATCAGATGGTGAATATGTATCCGGACAGCGGTCAGTGCCACCCCCTCGGGCGCAGTGTGATGCGCTGGGAGGCGGGCAGAAATCCACCCAACACGCGGAAAAACTACGGCTACCTGATGTGGCGTAAACGTAACTGTGTCTACCTCTGAACGGAGTCCCTGATGAAGTTAAAGAATGTATTAATGACGCTGGTTGTATTGTCAGGCCCAGTCGTCGCTGCCGGTAGCCCAGGCAGTCCGACTACGGCAGACAGGGAGTGGCTGAAACAGCAGGAAAACTTCAGTGAACAGTTACGTCAGCATCCGGACAAACAGCTGCAGCAGGAGCTGGAAGCGCAGATTAACCGTAACCCACTCGCCAGCGCTGACCGTCAGTTTATTGATAACCTGGCCAGTCAACAAAAGGAGGCTAACCAGGAAAAACCGACTGAAGGGGCGCTGTACTTTGTGTCCTTCTCGATACCGGAAGAAGGTCTGAAGCGGATGTTGCATGAGACCCGGCAGTACAGCATTCCTGCCACGTTGCGAGGGCTGGTCAACAACGATATGAAAGCGACGACCGATGCGGTGATGCACCTGGTGAACGACGGGGTGACTGACGGTGTGCAAATCGATCCGACGCTCTACACACAGTACGGCATCCGTAGCGTGCCGGCCCTGGTGGTGCGTTGTAAAGCCGGCTTCGACGTGGTGCGTGGCAATATCAGGCTGAAACAGGCCCTGGAGAAGGTCGCAGAGAAAGGGGACTGCGCACAGACGGCCCGACAGATGCTCGACCTGTCCTCAGGCGCCATCAGGAGCCAGCCATGAATGGGAAACCGTACCATTATATCGACAAGGATATCCGGTACCTGGTGGCCTGTATGAACGCCCATGCGTTCAGAACCTACGCATCCTGTCAGGGGCACGGCTACCCCGTCGATATTGTTATGCCCTATGTCGCTTTCACTTCGTCTGTTGCCCAGGCCTCGCGGCTTAGCCAGCATCTGCGTGAAGATGCCGAATCAGGAGTGCCTGAGCTGAACTGGGGATGGGACATCACCGGGAGTTTTGATTCAGTGTATTCCCTCTGTTATCGGCTGAGTCCGATCAAACCTCACAAAAGGATAAGTCGTTGGCGCAGAGAGTCTCTCCGTCAGGACTTTATGTTGATCGCGAAACTCGTGAAGTTATCAGCGGAAGAAGTCGAAAGGATTAATCAGGTCCAGAGCCCATAAAATAGTGACAGTCAGTACCGGCACGCCGACGGCAAAGCAGAAAAACAAATGGATTTTGTCATTCAGTCTTTTCTTCCCGAACGGATCTGTAGAGTTACATGCATTACACACGACAGCAGTTCTGCTAAGTGGTTTATCGCAGTCTACGCAATGTTTGAGTTTCCCGGTCATATCAACTTCTCCCTTCTTACATGGATTTTTATGAAATGCTTTTTTTACATATTTAGCAATAAAAATAGTCTCCCTGTCGGCATTCAGGAAGCCGCGCTGGGTGGCTGCACAATGGTTGAATGTTCTCTTACGGGAGGCGGGCTATGAAAATATTGCCGGCGGGTCTGGCCATACATACTGTGATGCTCGTGACATTTATCTGGTTGACGACGCCGGTCAGTGCAGACAGCAATGCAGATTACAAAACCGGTTCAGACTTTGCAAAACAGGTCCAGGGAGGCGGACTGGATGCCCTGAAAAACTTTAATGGTGAGCAGAACTTACCCGGTTATACCTCCCGACCCGACCAGACGAAATACTACGGTGGCGTGACAGCCAGCGGTGACAGTTCCCTGAAAAGTGACTCTGCCTCGGAGTTCAGCCAGAACGAGGCCGCACAAAGTATCACAGAATCGTTCACCAACCGGCCCCCTGACAGTATTTCAACCGATTCGCCGTTTATTCAGGCGGCAAAAGAGACCGAGGCCAGGGCCGATTCCATCGTGGGGAATACCGGTCAGGCCTGTACGGCACAGGTGGTTAATCGTAGCGAGTTCACGAACCATACGTGCGAGCGGGATTTGCAGGTGGAGAACTTCTGCACGCGGGAGGCGACGCTGAAAGACAACGCCACGACGCAAAAGGTCAGTCGTACCTACCAGCAGGCTGTCCCGATGAATTTCACCCGAAACAGCACCCGATGGAGCGGGACGCTGACCATCCCGTCGACAGGGCGTCTGCTCAGCGTGTCTGTTGACGGTGAACCTCTGCCGGTTCCCTGGATTAATGAATGTGACAACGAAGGAAAGGTCAGAGACAGTTGTAAGCTTGCAGTCAGCGAAAACATCAGCCTCTTTGATAAAACATTCCCTGTCGATGTGATGACCTGGCCGAATACGGTGACGACGTGCTCCGGGGGCCAGAACACGCACTGTACTGACCATTACTACGATGGCACCGGGAAAATTCATCAGTCTTTCAGCATGGACCGGAACGTTGCCGCCGGGCAGACCTTTGCGGTAACGAAAACGTCGAAAACCCGGCCATCAGTGAATGTTAAATCCATTCAGGTCACGGTCATTCTGGTCATGGAAGAGACGGAAACCGTATTTGCACCAGAGGTGGTCTGGGTTGAAAGCTGTCCGTTCAGCAAGGACGAAGGCACGAAAACGGGGGAGGAATGTATCAGCCCGGGCGGGACCCGGACGATCACCCTGGGAGGCAAAGAGTATTCCTTCACAGAAGCATGCTGGAAATACAAGGACACCTGGCTCACACAGCCTGCGGATCACGGCTCCTGTGAGAGCCTGATGAACAATGCAGCCTGCACGCTCTCTTCACGCCAGTGTGCCTTCACCGGTGAAGACGGGACCTGTCTGCATGAGTATGCGACCTACTCCTGTGAAACCCGGACCAGCGGTAAGCAGATGATCTGCGGCGGGGACGTGTTCTGCCTCGATGGCGAGTGTGATAAAGCGGTCAGCGGCACGAACAACGGCTTTGGACAGGCAGTTTCGGAGCTCGCGGCGCTGGCCGCTGCGGGTAAAGATGTTGCGGCGCTGAACGGGGTGGACGTCAGGGCATTCACCGGCAAGGCAAAATTCTGTAAGAAGTTCGCTGCAGGCTTCAGCAACTGCTGCAAGGACAGCGGATGGGGCCAGGATGTGGGCCTGGCACGCTGCAGCAGCGAAGAGAAGGCGCTGGCCAAAGCGAAAACCAACAAGCTGACAGTCAGTATTGGTGAGTTCTGCTCGAAGAAGGTACTGGGGATCTGCCTGGAGAAAAAACGCAGTTACTGCCAGTTTGACTCAAAACTGGCTCAGATAGTCCAGGAGCAAGGCCGTAACGGACAGCTGCATATTGGGTTCGGTGGTGCCAGCAGTCCGGACTGTCGGGGGATCACGGTAGCCGAACTGCAAGGCATTAACTTTAATCAGC
The DNA here is from genome assembly GCF_051131735.1 of Klebsiella sp. B345. NCBI lineage: Bacteria > Pseudomonadati > Pseudomonadota > Gammaproteobacteria > Enterobacterales > Enterobacteriaceae > Klebsiella > Klebsiella sp. B345. The sequence continues at coordinate 39,522 of NZ_CP180444.1, read as the reverse complement.
TGGACTTTACTAACTTCATGGAGGACCTGATAAATAACCAGAAAATACCGGATAACAGTGAGCTGACTGATAAAACAAAACAACGCATAAAAGAACTTCTCACGCAGTCTTCAGAAAAATGATTTCTGAATAATTAAATTTAAAGGTGATGAAATGACAGCGTCATTTATGATGATATTTCAGCTGCTGACCTTGTTTTTAATTCCATTCATGATTGCTGTGTTCATGTCAGGCCGCAGCCTGCTCCTGATATTTCTCGGTGCTCTGACATCACAGGCAACAGTTGCTGTCGCATTTTCTCTGTTCTCCAGTCGGGAATGGGCTGAGTGTATGGGGATGGGGGCGCTGTCGCTTGTTTTTTATGTCATCACGTTGTCCCGTATTGAAAATAATAAGGATGGTTTAAATGAATAGGCTGGTCAGGTCCGCCCCGGTTTTATTTTTTATTCTAACAATACCAGTTTCAAACGCCGTAAGCAGAGAGGACCTCGGAAAACTGTATTCGATGCAGACACCCGGCACTGTCATTCAGTGTAAGAAAACGGATGAGACGTTTTTTACAAAAGTAAGAATAATTTCCCGGTATACGGTTACAGAGCAAAGTGGAAATAAAACAAAAATGGATGGGTGGGTTGCCATGTACGCCACAGGTCTGAAATTGTTACGATTTGAAGCTGAATTTAACGCTACCCGGACAATGCTGGATACTCGAGATATGTGGGAGGTCGACCCCGACTCGCTGGTTATGAAAGTATCAGGTGAGGATGCGAAACGCTTTAAAAATAAGGGGGGAGTTGATTTCTTCAGGGATAATAGCAAATTAAACTATGACGAACACTCTAATATTCGATTTACTACCTACCCCGATTATATTATCGGGGAGGATGACCCCGGATTCTTCACATCAAAAGGTGCACAGGAATGCACCACTCGCTTTCCCGACGGTTTACCCGCCGGTAAGGCCGGACTGAAGGTGAAGGAAGATAACAGTCATAAGGAGATCAACCATGAAAATTAATTTTCATAAACATCCAACTGTCGATTTTCTGGTGAGATTGCTTCTGACGATAATCATTATATCTCCTGTGTTGTATTTCTCATGGGATGCCGTCAAAGGGACGACGGATAGTGATTATATTGAGAGCGTGGTTTTTATTATCATGGTTGGTTTTTTCTGGCTGGTGAGTTACCTGTTTTTTTCTGCCCTGGCGGGACTGATAAAAACCAGTCGTAAGGAGAAAAAAAGATGACTCAGCCTATGCCGCTGTTTTTCACGATGTGACCAGGAGGGGGCATGGAAGAGAAAAAATCATACGGGGTGGTGATGCTGTTTGTCGGCGTGTTTGTCGTCTTCCTGGTCTGTGTCATGTCTTACAGCCTGTGGCGCGATAAGCAGATTAATGCGTTTATGGCCACCAACCGGGCCTGGGGTATTCAGTGTGACCGGGTTTCTCAGGCCGCGTGGGTGATTAAAGGAGGGGAGCGGGTGAACCTGGAAATGAATTCGCTTCCCCTGTACTGCAGCGGGTATCGCTTTGAAGCCCGCAATGACGCAGGAAAAACACGGCGTCTTCTTGATAAGTACAGCGTCTATCAGCATCTGTCACGCCAGCCGCGTTAATTCATAAAAGGGTATTTACCATGCGAACAATACATGCCGCCATTCTGGCGGGGTGCCTTTGCTGCGCCCTGATGCCAGCCTGGGCGAAAGATTCGGGCTGGCAGTGGTACAACGAAAAGCTGGAAAGACCGGAGCCGGATACGCCGCCCGCGCCTGCGGTTCCACCGGCCAGAATGGACATTATGGCGAAACTCGCCGAACTGCAGAGCGCCACTAAACGGGCGCTTTACGAGGCTATTCTTTACCCCTCATCTGATAATTTTGTGAAGTATTTCCGTCTGCAGAATTACTGGACGCAGCAGGCCGGTCTGTTCTCGATGAGCGCGAAGAAGGCCATGCTGGAAAACCCGGAGCTCGATTACAACCTGCAGTACAGCCACTACAACGGCACCGTGAAAAACCAGCTGGCCGCCGACTATGCCGAACAGCGTAAAGCCATCTCATCTCTGGCGCAGCACTATGGCGTGATGTTTTTCTACCGCGGCCGGGAGGCCATTGATGGCCAGCTGGTCCAGGTCATCAAAAACTTCCGCGAGACCTATGGCCTGAGCGTGATACCGGTCTCTGTCGATGGCGTAGTGAATCCCCTGCTCCCTGACAGCCGGATGGACCAGGGCCAGTCACAGCAGCTCGGCGTGAAGTACTTCCCGGCAATGATGCTGGTCAACCCGAAAAGCGGGCAGGTGAAACCCCTCAGTTACGGCTTTATCAGCCAGGACGACCTGGCGAAACAGTTCCTCTACGTTTCCAGCGACTTTAAACCCAATTTTTAAGGAGTGTGTCATGCGAAAGATTCGTTTTCCCGATTTAGACATTACCGGAATGTGGGTACTGGCGGTGGGCGTATTTTTCCATCTGATAGCCCGGCTCGTCAGAAAACAGCCTGAGATGGCCATTCAGGCCGGAGAAATTCTGGGGTTAAGTATGGTTATTTTCGGCGGGTACAAAATTATCAACGCCCTGATTGCTGAGGCAGAAAAACAGGAGAAAGCCCGTGAAAAACAATCTGAAGATATTTAGTCGCGTCGTCAGTGTGTCTCTGTTACTGGCTCTGTCGTCTGCGCCCCGTGCCGGTACACTCGATGAAGTGAAATCTCTCTGGGACCCGCAGGGCATAACTGGCGTGGCTCCGGAGATATTTTCTGGCGTAGCTGAGTCTGCGAAGCCGGTCTCTCAGGCCCGCTGGTACCGGCTCAGCAACGGTAAGCAGGTCAACCTCAGCGACTGGAAAGTGGTGTTGTTTATGCAGGGACACTGTCCTTACTGCCATAAGTTTGATCCGGTGCTGAAGCAGCTGTCCGCACAGGTCGGCTTCTCTGTCTTCCCTTACACCATCGACGGGCAGGGCGATGAGGCATTTCCGGAGGCACTGCCGGTTCCTCCTGACGTGATGCAGACGTTTTTCCCGAATATCCCGGTGGCCACGCCGACCACGTTTCTGGTCAACGTGAACACCCTGGCGGCATACCCGATATTGCAGGGAGCCACGGATGCGCAGGGGTTTATGGCCAGAATGGATACCGTATTTCAGATGATGGGGGCGACAGGGAATGAGCAACATTAAAAGGGCCGCGCTGGCCGGAGGTTTTTTGCTTGGTATCTCTCTCCCGGCCGCCGCCGATGTGAACGGCGATATGAACAACTTCTTCAACAAGCTGGGGTTCGCGTCCAATACCAGTCAGCCTCAGGTCTGGCAGGGGCAGGCGGCGGGTTACGCCTCCGGTGGTTCGCTGTATGCCCGGACGCAGGTGAAAACCATTCAGCTGGTCAGTATGACCCTGCCGGATATTAATGCCGGCTGTGGCGGTATCGATGCCTACCTCGGCGCGTTTTCTTTTATCAACAGCGAGCAGCTGCAGCGCTTCGGCAAACAAATCATGTCCAACGCAGCGGGGTATTTCTTTGATCTCGCCCTGCAGACGACCGTACCGGAAATCAAAACTGCAAAAGACTTCCTGCAGAAGATGGCCAGCGACATCAACAGCATGAACCTCAGCAGCTGCCAGGCGGCACAGGGGATCGTCGGGGGGCTGTTTCCCCGCACTCAGGTAGCCCAGCAGAAAGTCTGCCAGGACATCGCCGGTGAGAGCAACATCTTTGCCGACTGGGCGGCTTCCCGTCAGGGGTGTTCGGTTGGTGGCCAGATGGACAAGGTGCAGGACAAAGCCAGCGACAAGGACAAGGAGCGGGTCATGAAAAACATCAACATTATGTGGAATGCTTTGTCCAAAAACCGGCTCTTCGACGGCAATAAGGAACTGAAAGAGTTTGTGATGACTCTGACCGGTACCCTGATTTTTGGCGAGAACAGCGAAATTACGCCGCTGCCGGCACGCACCACCGACCAGGATCTGATTAAGGTGATGATGGAAGGCGGCACGGCCAAAATCTACCACTGCAATGATTCGGACAAGTGCCTGAAAGTGGTGGCAGATGCGACAGTGACGATCACCTCAGATAAGGCATTGAAAAATCAGATCTCAAAACTGCTCAGCAGTATCCAGACCAAGGCTGTGGCGGATGAGAAGCTGACAGAGCAGGAGAAGGGGTTTATCTCCAGTACCACCATTCCTGTCTTCAAATATCTGGTCGATCCGCAGATGCTCGGGGTCTCTAACACGCTTTTGTACCAGCTGACGGATTATATCGGCTACGACATTCTGCTGCAGTACATCCAGGAGCTGATCCAGCAGGCCCGTGCAATGGTCGCAACCGGGAACTACCCGCAGTCGACGATGGATATGATCCTCGAAAACCTGAACCAGGCCAGTGTGCAGATCGCCGCTTTCCAGTCCCGGGTACAGGTCCAGCAGGATGCATTGCTGGTCGTTGACCGGCAGATGAGTTATATGCGTCAGCAGGTATCCGCCCGCATGATGACCCGTTACCAGAACAACTATCACTTCGGGGGGAGCCTCTGATGCTGGAAATCTACACGATCGCCGGTGGCGACTGGTTTCGGGGCAACCTGAATGCCATTTCTGCTTTCATGAGTACTGGTACCTGGTCCACCATCGAGAAAATGTGCATCGCTTTTTCCGTGCTGATCGTCGCCGGCAGCTGGGTGAAAAAACACAACATCATGGACCTGGTCGGCTGGGTGTTTGCGCTGACACTGGTCTCGATGCTGGTCGTCATCCGCAAACCGGTGCAGATTATCGACTACAGCAATGTGTCTCAGGTCTATCAGGTTGACAACGTGCCGATTGGGCTGGCTATTCCTGCCTCGCTCACAACACGCGTCGGGGATGCCTTCGTGAAGAGCTATGAGATGATTTTCTCCCTGCCGGACAGTGTGACGTACAGCAAAACGGGGATGTTATTTGGCGGGAACCTGGTGGCGAAAAGTACGGACTTTATCTCGCAGAATCCGGAAATCACCACCCTGTTCTCAGACTATGTGCAGAACTGCGTGATGGGCGATATTTTCCTCAATCACAAGTATACGTTTGAGGAACTACTGAACTCGTCTGACCCCTACACGATTATTTTTTCTAACCCCAGCCCGCTTCGCGGCGTTTTTGACAAAAACAATCAGTTTAAAACCTGCCAGGAAGCCTCCCGTGATTTGAAATCAGCCCTGGCGCTGGATACCCAGACCGGCGGGAAGACCTGGAACTACTACGCGCGCCAGCTTTTTGGGGGTAAACCTAACCCGGACCTGCTGTTCAGCCAGATGATCGGTGACAGCTACAGCTTCTTCTACAGCTCGGGGCAGAATGCGGGGCAGATTATCCGCCAGAACGTGACGATGAATGCCCTGCGCAGCGGTATCCAGAGCTACGCAGCCCGCAGTGGCGATACGGCCAGCCTGGTGAACATTGCCAATACTTCGTCGCTGGAAAAACAACGTCTGGCCCAGGCGACAATGGGACATCAGGCGCTGCGTTCTCTGCCCATGATGCAGACAGTGATACTGGGTATTATGTTTGGCCTGTTCCCGATCATGGTCATGGCGGCGATGTTCAACATGATGACCATGCAGGTGCTGAAGGGCTACGTCTTTGCCCTGATGTGGCTGCAGTCGTGGCCTCTGCTGTACGCTATCCTGAACAGCGCGATGGCTTACTATGCGAAACAAAATGGGGTGCCGGTGGTCCTCTCAGAGCTCTCTCAGCTGCAGCTGAAAAACTCGGATATTGCCACCACCGCAGGGTATATCTCAATGATGATCCCCCCGCTCAGTTGGGCGATGATTAAAAGTATGGGAGCAGGTTTCTCCAGCGCCTACAGCCACTTTGCTTCGTCCGGTCTCAGTTCCACGTCGCAGGCCTCCTCCAGCGTAGTGGACGGGAATTATTCGTTCTCAAATATGCAGACGGATAATGTCAGCGGGAACAGCTGGAGCACCAACAGTTCCACCGCGTTTGGGCAGATGACCCGACAGCTGGGGAATGGGGGCACGGAGACACAGACAGGGGACGGGACCATGCTCTGGGAGGCGCGTTCCTCTAAGCTGCCAGTAGAAATTAACGTCAGCCGGCAACTGGCCAGCGCCAATCAACAGATGGCCCGGGAATCCGATGTTCAGGCGGAAAGCGCACTACATGGCTATAACAGCAGTGTGACAAGTGCATGGAACAGCCTGAAACAGTTTGGCACAAATATGGGGAGCAGTGCATCGACGACGAGTGGGGCCGACACTACTGAGTCCTCACAGGACTCAATGGCCAGAAGTAAAATGTGGAATGCAGTTGTTGATAATGCTAAAGCCAATAACATCAGTAACGAGCAATCCTTCCAGAATCTTATGGATGAAAATACAAGAGGTTCGATCACTGGTGAAGTTTATGGCAGCGCTAAAGCAAGTGGTGGTTTTGAAATTTTCGGCACAGGAGGACGCGCGGAAGTCGGTGGAAAAGCTTCAATTAATGGAACTGCTAGTACCGGCTCAACGGATACGGTTGGACAATCTGGGCGTAACTCAGAAGACAGTCGTCATGATATAAGTAGTCAGGCAGCTAAAGATTTTAAAGAAGGATCAGATTACTTTACCAGCCGAAAAACCACTACATCAGGCAATATTACGGATAATAATGCCAGCTCGCGTGTTGACCAGTTTGCCGCATCACTTTCCAGCGCAAAAAACAGTTATGATCAATACACGAATAGTCGTACACGTAGCCATGAATACAGTGAAATGGCTTCACGTACTGAAAGTATAAGTGGTCAGATGAACGAGAATCTGACGCAGCAGTTTGCGAGCTTTGTTCAGCAACGTGCGCCACAGGACGCTGCAACCATTCTGACCAACACCAGTTCTCCGGAAGTTGCTGCACAACGCGAAGCCCTGGCGCGAGAATTTGTTAAAACGCAGGTAGAGCCTAAAGTGGATGGCGCCTATCAGGAGGCGAGAGGGAGTATTGGTCAGGGAATGCCTAATGTATCTGGTGGCGGAGGTGCGGGTTCCGTAGAGGCTGATTATAGCCAGCACAGTGGTAGCATTGATGACATGACGCATAATACCGGAATTAAGGATAATGTGGGTCATACAGTCGATACGATGGTTTCTCAAAACAAAGAGGCACACCGAGAAAGCCAACAGGGAATTAAGCAGCAGGAGGGAGAGGTCAAAAAACAGCAGACCGATCTGGAAACCCACCACAAAACAGCAGGAAATAATTTTACAGGTCAATATAATAAAGAAATTGATAGTCAGAGAACTACGTTAATAAGCGATACAACGGAAAAACTTAGAGAGAACGCACTGAGAAGGTCTAAGGACTTAAATGATAAGCTTCCATAGACCATAAGAGGGGAATATGATAACAAATGATATTGTTAATCGCGAATTGGGAATTTTAAAAAGGGTGTTGAGCTATAAAGGCTTAAGGACACTCTCAATATGGCATTGTTTGTGGCCAGGGATCATGATGTGTCTTTGGTTTGCACTGTGGCCTCTTTTAATTTTTAGTGTAAAGCTGCATTTCAGTGAGTTGGTTAGTGAGGAGAGGCTTGGTTTATTTGTTTCAACTATTGCTGTTGTTATTCTTGGTTTTTTTTCGATTGTTTTTTCATTCAACGCAAGATCATTGTATCTCTCTGTTCCTTACGGTTTCATAATATATTCTGAGATGTATTCATTTTTTTCTAAAAAACTAAGGCGTTATGTCTCCACCTTTCTTTTGTGGTATTTGTTAGTTGTTGTATTTTGTGCTCTTGCTCCTTTTGGTTTTGTTTTTTTTACATTGATTACAATAGGGTCTGTAATCGTTTTGAGCGTATGTGTAAATATTGGGTTTAATGCTTATAAACTTAATGCAATGGCCTCTATTATTACATCATTTAAATCCGTAGGTAAAACTAAAGCATTGAGGAATGATGACGGATATGAAAGCATAAAACTTGATGAGCACAATCCTGCTACGGGTCTTCCTATGATTGGGGGCGTAGACGTTGGGGGTAATCCCTATGGTTACAGTCGACATGAATAGAACCGCTAATGCTATGCTGGGGTGGATGTGAAATCCATCGCTAATATTCTGTAAGTCTTCTATCTCACGGCCCGGGTATACCGGGTCAGACTGATATTGCCCCTGATTTTTCAGGTTAAATCGACATTTAATCAACTTAGTTCTCCTCAGAACGGTGAGCAGTTGCACAATTTATTTGTGCATCTGTGAGGCGTTGCCGACCGTGGACGGAACATTCCTTCGCTTTTGTATTTAAGGTCAATAACTATGAGCTTTAATGCCAAAGATATGACGCAAGGTGGTCAGATTGCCAATATGCGCTTTCGCATGTTTGGTCAGATTGCCAATATTATATTTTACGTGCTGTTTATTTTATTCTGGGTGTTATGTGGGCTGATGCTGATGTACCGGCTCAGCTGGCAGACCTTTGTGAACGGCTGCGTCTACTGGTGGTGTACCACGCTGGCGCCGATGCGCGATATTATTCGTTCCCAGCCGGTCTATACGATTAACTATTACGGAAAGTCGCTGGAATATAATGCGGAACAAATTCTTGCCGATAAATATACAATATGGTGCGGTGAACAGCTGTGGACGGCATTTGTTTTTGCCGCCATTGTGTCGCTGACAGTCTGCGTGGTGACGTTCTTTGTCGCCAGCTGGGTGCTGGGTCGTCAGGGGAAACAGCAGAGCGAGGATGAAGATACCGGGGGGCGCCAGCTTTCTGATAAACCCAAAGACGTAGCCCGCCAGATAAAACGCGACGGGGTGGCCTCTGATATTAAAATCGGCGATCTGCCGATATTACTTAACTCCGAAATCCAGAACTTCTGTCTCCACGGCACCGTCGGCTCCGGTAAATCCGAGGTGATACGCCGTCTGCTGAATTACGTTCGTGCACGTGGTGATATGGCGATTATTTACGACCGTTCCTGCGAATTCGTCAAAAGCTATTACGACCCGTCACTGGATAAAATCCTCAACCCGCTGGATTCGCGCTGTGCGGCCTGGGACCTGTGGAAAGAGTGCCTGACGCTGCCGGATTTTGACAATATCTCCAACACCCTTATCCCGATGGGGACCAAAGAAGATCCGTTCTGGCAGGGGTCCGGTCGCACCATCTTTGCCGAGGGCGCCTACCTGATGCGCGAGGACAAGGACCGCAGCTATGAGAAGCTGGTTGATACCATGCTGTCCATCAAAATCGATAAGCTCCGTGCCTACCTGCAGAACACCCCGGCCGCTAACCTGGTTGAAGAAAAAATTGAGAAGACAGCTATCTCCATCCGTGCGGTGCTGACCAACTACGTCAAGGCCATCCGCTACCTGCAGGGGATTGAAAAGAATGGCGAGCCGTTCACTATCCGGGACTGGATGCGCGGTGTCCGTGAGGACCAGCCCAACGGCTGGCTGTTTATCTCCTCGAATGCCGATACGCACGCCTCCCTGAAGCCGGTTATCTCGATGTGGTTGTCGATTGCCATCCGTGGTCTGCTGGCGATGGGGGAGAACCGTAACCGGCGAGTGTGGATTTTTGCTGACGAACTTCCCACGCTGCACAAGCTGCCAGACCTGGTTGAAATTCTGCCGGAAGCCCGAAAATTTGGTGGCTGTTATGTGTTCGGAATCCAGTCCTATGCCCAGCTGGAAGATATTTACGGCGTGAAGCCTGCCGCCACGCTGTTTGACGTGATGAACACACGAGCTTTCTTCCGTTCCCCGAGTAAGGTGATTGCCGAGTTCGCCGCCGGCGAAATTGGAGAGAGGGAATATCTCAAACCCAGTGAGCAGTATTCCTACGGTGCGGACCCGGTGCGTGACGGGGTGTCGACAGGCAAGGAGAAAGAACGAGAAACACTGGTCAGTTACTCCGATATTCAGACACTCCCGGACCTGTCCTGCTACGTGACCCTGCCAGGGCCGTATCCGGCGGTAAAACTGGCCCTGAAATACAAGCCCCGACCGAAAATCGCCGAGGGCTTTATTCAGCGCCGCCTCGATACTCGCATGGATGAAAGACTCAGTGCTCAGCTGGAAGCCCGCGAGGCTGAAGGCAGCCATGCCCGGATGCTGTTTACCCCGGACGAGGTCGCTAAAGACGAAGGCGATACCGGCAATTCGCCTGAAGCAATTAAGCCGGCGGGAGACCGTATACCGACGCCGGTCAACGCGACGCCACCAGAAAAAACGCCACCTGCTGAAGCGTCCGGTAACGCGCCAGTGACACCTCAGCCAGCTACGCCTGTTATGCGGGTGACAACCGTGCCGTTAACCCGGCCCCGGCCTGTGGTGCCGGCGAGCGGTGCTACAGCAGTGGCCGCTGCCACCGATGTGTCTGCTGTAACGTCCGGGGGGACGGCGCAGGAACTGGCGCAGCAGCCTGTCGGGGCGGACCAGAATATGTTGCCGGCCGGAATGAACGAGGATGGCGTAATTGAAGACATGCAGGCTTATGACGCCTGGCTGGAAGGTGAACAGATACAGCGGGATATGCAGCGACGCGAAGAGGTCAATATCAACCACAGCCGCAGCGAGCAGGATGATATCGAAATCGGAGGAAACTTCTGATGATGTCGATTGGGTCGGTAAAGTCGGCGGGGAGCGCCGGCAATTACTATACGGACAAGGATAACTATTACGTTATCGGATCTATGGATGAACGCTGGCAGGGAAAGGGCGCGGAAGCGCTGGGCCTTGACGGGAAGGTGGACAAGCAGGTGTTCACTGACCTGCTGAAAGGAAAACTCCCTGACGGCAGCGACCTGACCCGGATGCAGGATGGTGTGAACAAACACCGGCCAGGTTATGACCTGACCTTTTCCGCCCCTAAGAGCGTGTCTGTCATGGCCATGATCGGTGGGGATAAGCGCCTGATTGATGCCCATAATCAGGCCGTCACCGAAGCCGTAAAACAGGTGGAAACGCTGGCGGCGACTAGGGTCATGACGGACGGAAAAAGCGAAACCGTGCTGACCAGCAATCTCATTGTGGCGAAATTTAATCACGACACAAACCGCAATCAGGAGCCCCAACTGCACACCCATGCCGTGGTCATCAATGCGACGCAAAACGGGGACAAGTGGCAGTCTCTTGGCACCGATACGGTGGGTAAAACGGGCTTTATCGAGAATGTGTACGCCAGTCAGATAGCCTTCGGGAAACTCTACCGGGAGGTGCTCAAACCTCTCGTTGAGAAACTCGGCTATGAGACGGAAGTGACAGGCAAACACGGCATGTGGGAGATGAAAGATGTGCCGGTTGAGCCGTTTTCCACCCGCAGTCAGGAGGTCAGGGAGGCTGCAGGCCCTGATGCCTCCCTGAAATCCCGCGATGTGGCCACACTGGATACCCGTAAATCGAAAGAAACCCTCGATCCGGCAGAAAAAATGGTGGAGTGGGTGAACACCCTCAAAGAGACCGGGTTCGACATCCGTGGCTATCGCGAGGATGCCGATAAGCGCGCGGCAGAAATCGCCCGTGCGCCCGTCAGTCCGGTGAAAACCGACGGCCCGGATATCAGCGACGTGGTCACGAAAGCCATCGCCGGTCTCAGCGACCGCAAAGTGCAGTTCACCTATGCCGACCTGCTGGCCCGCACGGTCAGCCAGCTGGAGGCGAAGCCGGGCGTTTTTGAGCTGGCCAGAGGGGGCATCGATGCGGCCATCGAACGGGAGCAGCTGATCCCGCTCGACCGGGAGAAAGGCCTCTTCACCTCAAACATCCATGTCCTCGACGAACTGTCAGTCAAAGCCCTGAGCCAGGAAGTGCAGCGCCAGAATCATGTGTCCGTCACGCCGGATGCGTCAGTGATGCGTCAGGCGCCTTTCAGCGATGCCGTCAGCGTACTGGCGCAGGACCGGCCGGCAATGGGGATTGTCTCCGGTCAGGGCGGCGCGGCCGGCCAGCGTGAGCGGGTGGCGGAACTGACCCTCATGGCCCGGGAGCAGGGTCGGGACGTGCACATTATTGCGGCCGATAACCGCTCACGGGATTTTCTCGCCGGGGATACGCGACTGGCCGGAGAAACCGTCACAGGCAAATCTGCCCTGCAGGACGGGACGGCATTTATCCCGGGCGGGACCTTAATTGTCGACCAGGCGGAGAAGCTGAGCCTGAAGGAGACGATTTCCCTGCTCGATGGCGCCATGCGCCATAACGTGCAGGTCCTGCTCTCCGACAGCGGCAAACGCAGCGGGACCGGGAGTGCGCTGACCGTGCTGAAGGACAGCGGTGTGAACACGTACCGCTGGCAGGGCGGAAAGCAGGCCACGGCAGATATCATCAGTGAGCCGGACAAGCATGTTCGTTACAGCCGGCTGGCACAGGAGTTCGCCGCCAGCGTGCGTGAAGGGCAGGTGAGCGTGGCGCAAATCAGCGGCACGCGTGAGCAGAGCGTGCTGAACGGCATTATCCGTGAAACCCTTAAAAACGAAGGGGCGCTCGGAGATAAGGAGTTGACGGTGACTGCCCTGACGCCGGTATGGCTGGACAGTAAAAACCGGGGTGTCCGGGACTATTACCGGGAAGGGATGGTGATGGAGCGGTGGGACCCGGAGGCCCGGAAGCATGACCGCTTTGTCATCGACCGGGTGACCGCCAGCAGCAACATGCTGACCCTCAGGGACAAAGAGGGGGAACGTCTGGACCTGAAAGTTTCTGCCGTCGACAGCCAGTGGACGTTATTCCGGGCCGACAAACTGCCGGTGGCGGAAGGTGAACGTCTGGCCGTGCTGGGGAAGATACCCGACACGCGCCTGAAAGGCGGCGAGAGCGTCACGGTGCTGAAGGCGGAAGCCGGTCAGCTGACGGTGCAGCGTCCCGGCCAGAAAACCACCCAGTCGCTTTCTGTCGGCAGCAGCCCGTTCGACGGTATCAAGGTCGGGCACGGATGGGTGGAAAGTCCTGGCCGCTCGGTCAGCGAAACGGCGACGGTCTTTGCCTCGGTGACGCAACGTGAGCTGGATAACGCCACGCTGAACCAGCTGGCGCAGAGCGGGAGCCATATCCGTCTTTATTCCGCCCAGGATGTGGCCCGGACCACGGAAAAACTGGCGCGACACACCGCCTTCAGCGTGGTGTCTGAGCAGCTGAAGGCCCGTTCCGGCGAGACAGACCTGGATGCGGCCATCGCATCACAGAAAGCCGGGCTGCACACTCCTGCAGAGCAGGCCATTCACCTTTCCATTCCCTTGCTGGAAAGCGAGAACCTGACCTTCACGCGCCCGCAACTGTTGGCCACCGCGCTGGAAACCGGCGGAGGTAAGGTTCCGATGACGGAGATAGACGCGACCATTCAGGCGCAGATTAAGGTGGGCAGTCTGCTGAATGTGCCGGTGGCACCCGGTCAGGGCAATGACCTGCTGATTTCCCGCCAGACCTGGGATGCAGAGAAAAGCATTCTGACAAAGGTGCTGGAAGGCAAAGAGGCCGTTGCCCCCCTGATGGACAGTGTACCGAGAAGCCTGATGACGGACCTGACGTCCGGGCAGCGTGCTTCCACCCGGATGATACTGGAGACGACGGACCGGTTCACGGTGGTTCAGGGCTATGCCGGGGTGGGGAAAACCACCCAGTTCCGGGCCGTGACGGGGGCCATCAGGCTGCTGCCGGAAGCAACCCGGCCTCGGGTCATCGGTCTGGGGCCGACACACCGCGCCGTGGGGGAAATGCAGAGCGCCGGCGTGGAGGCGCAGACGACAGCCTCGTTCCTGCATGACACGCAGCTCCTGCAGCGTAATGGTCAGACACCGGATTTCAGCAACACGCTGTTCCTGCTCGATGAGAGTTCGATGGTGGGGCTGGCCGATACCGCGAAGGCGCTCTCCCTGATTGCGGCCGGGGGAGGACGGGCGGTACTCAGCGGCGATACCGACCAGCTGCAGTCCATTGCACCGGGCCAGCCGTTCCGGCTGATGCAGCAGCGCAGCGCGGCCGACGTCGCCATTATGAAAGAGATTGTGCGCCAGGTACCGGAACTGAGACCGGCGGTCTACAGCCTGATTGACCGGGATATCAACAGTGCGCTGACCACGATTGAACAGGTCACCCCGGCGCAGGTGCCGAGACAGGACGGCGCCTGGGTACCCGACAATTCCGTGGTGGAATTCACCCCCGCACAGGAGGAGGCGATACAGAAAGCGCTGAACAAGGGCGAAAGCGTGCCGGCAGGTCAGCCTGCCACGCTGTATGAGGCACTGGTGAAGGATTACACCGGCCGAACCCCCGAAGCGCAGTCGCAGACGCTGATTATCACCCATCTGAATGATGACCGGCGGGCGCTGAACAGTCTGATCCATGACGCACGGCGGGAGAATGGCGAAACCGGCAGAGAAGAAGTCACCCTGCCGGTGCTGGTTACAAGCAACATCCGTGACGGAGAGCTGCGCAGACTGTCGACCTGGACGGCTCACAAGGGGGCTATAGCCCTGGTTGATAATGTCTACCACCGTATCGGGAGCGTGGATAAGGAGAACCAGCTTATCACCCTGACAGACAGTGAAGGAAAGGAACGGCTGATTTCTCCCCGGGAGGCGTCGGCAGAAGGTGTCACGCTCTATCGCGTGCAAGAGATTACCGTGTCTCAGGGGGACAAAATGCGCTTCAGCAAGAGTGACACGGAACGCGGCTATGTGGCCAACAGTGTGTGGGAGGTGAAATCCGTTTCAGGTGACAGTGTCACACTGTCTGACGGCAAAACCACCCGCACGATGGACCCGAAGGCGGATGAGGCGCAGCGACATATCGACCTTGCCTATGCCATCACCGCGCATGGTGCGCAGGGGGCCAGTGAACCGTATGCCATCGCACTGGAGGGGGTGGCCGGTGGTCGGGAACGGATGGCCAGCTTTGAATCCGCCTATGTCGGGCTATCGCGTATGAAACAGCATGTTCAGGTGTATACCGACAGTCGCGAGGGCTGGATAAAGGCTATCAGGAATTCACCTGAGAAAGCCACAGCGCACGATATTCTGGAGCCCCGTAACGACCGGGCTGTCAAAAATGCCGGTCAGCTGTTCGGACGTGCGCAGCCACTGGATGAGACAGCCGCAGGCCGGGCCGCCCTGCAACAGTCCGGTCTGGCGCGCGGGCAGTCTCCGGGAAAATTTATTTCGCCGGGCAAAAAGTACCCGCAGCCGCACGTGGCGCTGCCGGCGTTCGACAAAAACGGGAAAGACGCCGGCATCTGGCTCAGCCCGCTGACGGATAAGGATGGACGGCTGGAAGCCATCGGCGGTGAGGGGCGGATAATGGGGGACGAGACAGCCCGGTTCGTTGCACTGCAGAACAGCCGCAACGGCGAGAGTCTGCTGGCAGGGAACATGGGCGAAGGCGTCAGGATTGCACGCGATAATCCCGACAGCGGGGTGGTGGTCCGGCTTGCCGGTGATGACCGCCCCTGGAACCCGGAGGCCCTCACCGGCGGTCGCATCTGGGCTGATCCCCTGCCGAATCCTCCGATCAATGATACCGGTACTGACATCCCGCTCCCGCCAGAGGTTCTGGCACAGCGGGCCGCAGAAGAGGCACAGCACCGGGAGATGGAAAGACAGACGGAGCAGGCGACCCGGGAAGTGTCCGGAGAGGAGAAGAAGGCGGGCGAGCCGGGCGAGCAGATAAAAGAGGTTATCGGGGACGTCATTCGGGGTCTCGAACGTGACCGGCCGGGAGAGGAGAAAACGGTGCTGCCAGATGACCCGCAGACCCGGCGTCAGGAAGCGGCCGTTCAGCAGGTGGCCACAGAGAGCCTGCAGCGCGACCGTCTGCAGCAGATGGAACGGGATATGGTTCGTGATCTCAGTCGTGAGAAAACGCTCGGGGGCGACTGACGCGCCTGCGGCTTGTCTGCCCCGGCAACCTCCCCGATTAAAATCGGGCACCCTGCCGGGGCGCTGATAAAAGGAAAAGGAAGATGACAACATATGAAACCCGCCTCAACGCTGTCGATCGCTGGCTGCAGGGGCTGCTGACCTGGACGCCAGGACAGACGGATATCATCAAGACCGTCGCGCTGGTTCTGATGGTCATCGACCATACCGGCCTGCTGCTGGCCGGGAATAATGAGGTGATGCGTCTGCTGGGGAGGGGCTGTTTTCCGCTGTTCGGGCTGGTCTGGGGAATGAATCTGGCCCGACACACTGAAATCCGCCAGTCTCAGCTGAACCAGCTCTGGTGCTGGGCGTTGATCGCCCAGGGCTCCTTTATTCTCATCGGATACCCGTGGTACATGGGGAATATCCTGTTTAGCTTTGCGGTCACCGGTCAGGCTCTGCGCTGGTTCAGTCTGCAGACCCGCAATGATATTCTGCTGGCGATCGCCATTGTCGTGGCCTGGCTCCCTCTGTCTGCCGACAGCTACGGTCTGGCAGGGGTCTTTATGCTGATCAACAGCTGGCGACTGTGTCGGGCGAAAGAGCCGGTAGAGCGAATCGGGTATGGCGTGCTGTGGGCCGTCATGGTGTTGCTGATGAATGCCCATGATATTACCCAGGCCATCGCCGGCCTGATGGTCGCCTTGCTGGCCCTGGCGGTCTGTTCTGACATCGGTCGTTCTGTTCGGCGCTTCTGGCCGCGGCATTTCTTCGTGATGTTCTATGCCGTACATCTGGCGGTGCTGGGGATTGTTGTCTCAATGTAAAAAAAAACCGGACAGAGATCCGGGGAGCAGAAATAGTGCCCGCAATTGTGACAAAGGGAACATCATCGCCGTGTCCACAGTTTCCTGAGATGAAACGATGATGCCGTTAGCGTATCGTATACCCCAGACCTGAAGCTTTAATTGATATGGCCCCTTATGAGTGAAGAAAAACGTCCGGTACTGAGCCTGAAACGAAAACCCGCGGCAGACAGTGCTGCCCCCAACAGTGATACGGCCACTCCTGGTGTGGTACGCCGAAAAAAGGTCGTGGTGGTGTCGGCGCCGCCCGCCTGGAAGGTCAAGAAAGAAAAGCTTGACCGTGCGAAACAGGCCGCGGAAGCCGCCGCGCGTCAGGCTGAGCCCGTACCGGTCAAAGCAACAAAGGCTCCCCCTCCGGTGCGTTATCTCCGGCTGCTGCCGCCAGAGCAGGCGATCATGACCCTGAAGGCGTTCTGGCCACAGCTGTTCGATGGCAACTCGCCACGTCTGCTGGCCACGGGAATGCGTGAACAGTTGTTTGCCGATATTGCGGCGCGCGACCTGCCGCTGTCGCATAAACAGGTGATCAAGTGCCTGAAAAGCCTGACCCGGTCTGCAGGTTATCTGTCCCGGATGCGGGAAGGTGCCTCCCGCTATGACCTGCAGGGGAATGTGGTCGCTACCGTCACTTCTGAGGAAGTGCGCTACGCCAGTGAACGCATGATGAAAGAGCTGCTACGCGCTGAACGAAAGATGAGCCAGACCGTTTAATTATTTCCAAATCTCTTTATTTAATCTGTATTACTTCTTTAGCTCTGCCAGTGTCAATGAATACGCTGGCGGAGTGATACTGTCTGCCCGTCACATATTGTTATTTAAAAGGATATTTATGAATCTTAAAACTTCTTTAATAGCTTCGGCTGTTTCCATGATATTAATTCATAATTCTTTGTCATATGCCAGCGAAATAACGCCTGTATTTACTCCTGAGCAGGAAAGCCGGATTGGCGAAATTGCCGCAGACTATATGCGTGCACATCCGGAAATTATTATCCAGATGAGTGAGACGTTACAGCAGGAGCAGCAGGAAAAACAAACCCGGGGATTAATACCGGTCGCACTGGCACAACAGGCCCGGATAGTGGCGGATAAAGGTATTCCTTCCTGGGGCGCTGCAGACAGCGCCGTCATGGTGGTTGAGTTCTTTGATTACCAGTGTATCTGGTGTAGCCGGCTAGCGCCGGAACTGGAAAAGGTCATGAAAGCGAACAAAAACGTACGCTACTACTTTATGGAATGGCCGGTGTTCGGCAACCGCTGGCCAGAATCTCTGCTGGCTGCGAAAACCGGACTCCAGGTCTGGAAAGAAAAGGGGAGCGATGCTTACCTCAAATATCACAATGGCATTTATGATTCCGGGCTGAATGAAGGAAACCTGACAAAGGATGTCATCGAAAAACATGCTGAGAATATGAAATTCAATAAATATACAATTAATGAAATCAATGCCACATTAGCAGATGTCAATGATATTGCCACTACCATCGGATTAACGGGTACGCCGGGTGTTATTATCATGCCGGTTAAGGGGGCTTCCGAAAATAACACCACGATATTCGCCGGGATGACAGAGGCAGAAACTATTCAGCGGGCAATAAATAAGGCGCAGGGAAAATAAGAAATGAGACGGACAACTCTGTCGGGTCTTCTGGTGGTCTGCTTATTTTTTTCTGGCGAAACGATGGCCCAGCCAACCGTGCAGGCTGGCTTTTCTCCTGAAGGTTCCGCGCTGCAACTGGTACTGAACACGATTAATACCGCTGAGGAAAGCATCCGTCTGCTGGGTTACAGCTTTACGTCGCCGGAAGTTACCCGGGCACTGATAACAGCAAAGCAGCGGGGCGTCGATGTCAAAGTGGTTGTCGACTGGAAAGCGAACAGCGCAAAAGGCAGTGCTGGCCCAGCGGCGATGAATCTGCTGGTCAACGCCGGCATTCCGGTGCGCACAGTCAGCAAGTTCAGCATTATGCATGACAAGGTCATCATCACTGATGGCCGTAATGTGGAAACTGGGTCATTCAACTTTTCCCGCGCTGCGGCGCGCAGTAACTCAGAAAACGCGCTGGTTATCCGGGATTACCCGGTGCTGGCGGATACCTACCTGCAGCACTGGCAGTCCAGATGGGAGACGGGGACTAACTGGGTGTATGCATACTGATTTTTCATTGCCGCAGATTTCAACTAATTGAGAAGACATTTAAAAACCCCGCTTACCACTTTTCTACCAGGAAAAATAAGCGGGGTTGGATGCTGTTGCTTATGAACACAACGTACGGAGATTACCCCCATGGAAAAGGTATTACAAGAATATCGGTTGATTTTTGAGCATGATATATCTGGCAAGGGAGATGTAGTCAATGGATAAGGTTTCCTGCTCTAACTATATGCAAGTACATAACCCTTATCCGGTGTTTACTGTACCTTGTAAGAAGGGAACGCAAACACCTAAACGTACACTGCCGTTTAACAAGAAACTGATGTCAAAAGTTGTGGGTTTTACGGATACATTTATCTTCTCTGTGCTTGTGGCTGATACACGAGCTAACGGCTACAGGAAACGGCGACCGCCAGCACTCAGATGCCGCGCTATAGACGCACTAATACAGGGATTGTGCTTCCATTATGATCCCCTTGCCAATCGGGTAAATGTCACTATGACCACACTGGCCTCTGAATGTGGACTTGCTACTGAATCGAAACAGGGCAATTTATCAATCTGTCGGGCTACACGGGCCTTACGCTACCTGGCAGAGGAGCTTGGGCTGATAACTTATCGTACGGAGTATGATTCAGATGCAGGTTGTTATTTGCCGACGGATATTACATTCCTGCCACGCTTGTTTGAGGTTCTTGATGTTTCGCCTGAATCGATTGATGCCGCACGCAGAAGCCGGGCTGAATATCTTAATCTGCGGAGACTTTCAGAAGGGCGGAGCAGACTATGCCTCAGCGAGTTAATCACTTTTGCCTGGGGGGAATTCCGTGCCCGGTTTAAAGCGTACAGACTAATGCGCAAAGCTTATGGAGAGAAACGGTGCAGAGCCAGAAAAGAAGCTCAACTGACCTTCCGGGAGATATCCGAACGCGTGAGGAAGGAGCTTACGCTGGAGATTGCAAAAGGGCTGTTTATTGCTGATTTATCCCGGATACGCGATGAAATTAAGAAAAGAGTAAAAGAGAGGATGATTCTTTCACGTAGTCTATGTACACGGATATAGAACCAACTGTTTTTTTCGGCACCTCATGGCCACTAAGGTCTCCATGACCAAACGACTGTTATTGCCTTGCCATTACCTCGCTCAGGTTTGCGCTCACCGCTCCTCATGTTATAATTCCATAATATTGTGTGTTAACCGTATTTTTCAGAGATAGTTCACGTTATGCTGGATTTATCGTTTGCAAAGCCTGACGAGATGGTTTCTCTCTTGTGCGACCGACTGCGCAAAGAACGAATCAATCAGCAGATGACCCAGTCAGAACTGGCCAAAAGGGCGGGCATTGGGGTGAATACGTTGTCAAATCTGGAGTCGGGTAAAAATACTGGTTTTGAGAATATTATCCGTGTAGCCATGGTCCTGGGACGAACTGCCGAACTGGAAGGACTGTTCAAACCCAGACTTGAAAGCCTCGAAGATCTACGCCGCTATGAGTCCACCTTAACCCGAAAACGCATCAGAAGTAAGGGAGGCCATAATGAATAGCATTGAGGTTTTTTATGAAGGCTGGGGAGAACGCTGGCTCTGGGGTACCCTGGTCAGTACGACTGCGTTGACGGGACGACCAGTTATTGTTTTTGAATACAGTCCTGCCGCCCGTGAGAAAGGACTGGAACTGGCACGTTATACGCTGCCGCTTTCTGGTCCTAGTCTCCGGAGAGAGTTTCCACAGCACCAACTGGGGCTCCCTGGACCTGTCTATGATTCACTACCTGACGGGTGGGGAATGTTACTTATGGACAGACTGTTCCGTAAACGCGGACTGAGCAGCGCAAGAATTGGTCCTCTTGAACGTCTCACGTACATCGGCAGCAATGCCATGGGCGCGATGTCATATATGCCGGCATCACCGGACGTCTTATCTGTCCAGGACAATATCCCGATTAGTCAGTTGGCAGCAGAGGTCCAGGAAGTTCTGAAGGGGGAAGGGGGCGAGTTTCTCAACCGACTCCTGCTTATGGGGGGATCACCCCAGGGAGCGAGGCCAAAAGCCCTTCTATACCGGCACTCCGGGACCGGTGAGTTTACAACAGTACCTGCTCTGGGGCATGAACCATGGCTAATAAAATTTCCGGCAAGGCAGGAACATCCTGAAGTTTGTGCCGTAGAAATGATTTACGCACAGTGTCTGAGAGAGTGCGGGATTGACACTCCTGAGACGGAATATTTTGAATTGCCTGGCGAGCAGGCTGCGTTTGCAACCAGGAGATTTGACAGAGAACGGGGAATGAAAGTCCCTATGCAAAGTCTTGCTGCTTTTACTGGTGCAAATTATCAGGTTCCGGGTTCAATGGACTATGCTAGTTTTCTTCGGGCGACACAGCTTTGTACAAATGATGTCCGTGAAAAAAAACGCGCATTCGAACGAGTTGTATTTAACGTCATATTTAATAACAGAGATGATCATCCCAAAAACTTTGCCTACCTGATGTCAGCAAACGGGAACTGGTCGCTTGCACCTGCCTTTGACATTACATTCTGTGACGGTCCTGGTGGATACCACCAGATGGATGTCATGGGAGAAGCACTTACTATAGAACATAAGCATCTGATGGCTTTGGGGATCCGGGAAGCTGAGCTGGACGAAAAACAGGTGAATGAAGTTATCGACCGGATAGCCAGTGTGGCAACGACATTTTCGGAGAAATGTCATGAGCTCCTTCCAGGAAAGGTTACCAGGGATACCATGAGCTATATCCAGACTCGCATTAATGAAAACATTAGCAGTATCAAATCCTGAACTGTTACTACATCCATGGTAAACGGCGAGGGCTTCCTGCATCTCGGGCCACCGCCGTCTTCAGTCATGTCACAGAACAGCATCGATGGCTGTCCACATTCAATTCTCTTTGCGGAATGACATATCCACTCTTAACTGCAAGAGACCAGACTGGCTAACTGACAACCGGGGCCTGTCCAGGCTGCAAGTATTCTTTTAAAAACCCTTTAACTGCATTCTTTTAAACTAAGTACCTGTTCATGGTCCGTTATGAGGACAACTATTAGTTACAACACTCATATAGTAGTTTTCATTCCTGACCCTGAAAGCCCGCTGCCTTTTCTCAACCCCGAGCCCCTCTCTGGCCACAATCCAATACCGAGCACAGCTGCAACCACAGACCCCATCCCACCACTGAAAAGCGCCGCCGCCCCCGGCCGAAGGCCGGGGAAAGACATCGCTTTTAATAGTGGGTGTTGTAACTATTAGTTAGTTATCTCTGTAAGTAGTACTGCGGTGAATTCAGGGGTACACGCTCGTAAGCGCCTGAACGGCGCTAACGCGGAGATACAGCCCGTCTTCGGGTAAACCCTCGACGAGCTCACTCCGACCGCGTACAGAGGCTCCTGAAGCGGTATTCGCGGGTATAGCTTATCAGGGCAGGGTGGAGGATTGGCAGAACCTATCAAAAGGCAGCCGGCTACGCCGGGCTCCGGCGGACTGACTTCTGTATTTTCTTTCAATTTTGTGCGCCGCCTTCTGTGCCGCTGAGCGGCACACCCCGACTGGCAAATGCGAATGAGTTTCATCTGTTGACAGCCCAACAGGGCGGGAGTAATGTAACTCAAATACTGTGTATTTATACAGCATTAATGAAGTTTATCTCACCTATCCAGCTAAAAAAAGGACCTCACAATGGCTGAACAGAAGACAAATGCCCTGGTACTGAATGGCGTCAACGATGACATCACTGAACTCAAATCCCTGAGCAAACTACGCAAGCGACTTGTCAGCGATGAGGAAATCGTGTCAAAAGCGGCAAACGGATTCCGGCTTGCTAACGGCAATACCGGCGTCATTCTCCGTAACGATGGACGCGATTTTTACGCTCTGACCACGGGCAATGGTCAGGCTCAGGACGGAGGGTGGAACACGCTTCGACCGTTTTCATTCAGTCTGTCCACAGGTCGCGTCTCCCTGCGCAACGGTGTCGATATTTCAGGCGGGGCAGTGGTCTCGCATAACGCCGGCATCAGTACATCAACCACAGGCCCCTTTCCACTCATTTCAGGTCAGATTTATAATGCCGCGTCTGTCTTCACCGATTTCACGACAGGAAATGTCACGACAAGAATGCTGATGGGGTCAAGGATTATTCCCGGGAAGGAGGAATGCGGCCTCATTTCATACCGTGACCAGGGCGGAAACTGGAACGAACTGCAGTTGAAGCCCAGTGCCGAGCTGACGGTTGGCCAGATTAAAAAACGTAATCCCGATGGCTGGTTCTGGGCGGAGGGAAACAAAAATAACAGCAGTACTGAACGGGTGACTAACGGGGTGCATCTGCAGGGCGCCGGCGACCTGTTTGCCAACGTCTACCACTATGAACGTATCGGACAAAACCATTTCATGGGGGTCCATGTCGGCAATGGTGGTGCTAATGGCTGGTACGAATTTCGCCAGGATGGTAACGCGTTTGCCAATGGCGGCTGGCACAGCAGCTCTGATGCCCGCATGAAAACGGATATCGAAAAAATCGGCAATGCGCTGGACAAACTCGACAGCATCGGGGGCTACACCTACCTCAAACAGGGCGTGCCGGAAGCGGGCGTAATTGCCCAGGAAGTGGAGAAAGTGCTGCCACAGTCCGTTACTCAGACCACGCTGACGCTCAATGACGGCAGCATGCTTGACGATGCACGAGCCGTTAACATCAACGGCGTGGTGGCCCTGCTGGTTGAAGCGCTCAAGGAAACAAGTCAGACACTCCGGAAAGAGCAGGAGGCCAGAGAATCGCTGGAACTGCGCCTGGCTGAACTTGAAAAGACTGCCGGTCTTGCGAAATAGCACCAGAAATCTGAAATGAAGGAGGATGTACAGACTCCGTTGCGGCCTGTACATCACAGTCTGGTTATCAGCCATCTCCTGCAAAGGAAGATGACAGGGAGTTTTTATGAGCGACAGTAATTTTAATGAGTACGACTATAACCACGGCATCCCTCCCCGGAACGGGCTGGTGTGGGAGCCTTCTGATGCCGAGGGGCCCGGGCGCTGGAGCTGGGAAACGACAGGTGTCGATACGCCCCCGGGACAGGGAACTAATCACCCGGGCATGATAGTCTGGCCAAAACGTCCTGATGATATTAAGCAATGGTATGACCCTAAGGGCTATCAGGGCGGTGTACTGGGCTTTGGCTGGTCAGACTACAGTCTGAACGGGGTAGCTAACGCACAGTACACCGTTGTGCAAAGTTTCCCGCTCCGCGTGACTCTTAACCGGGAAGTTGAGCTGGGCGAACCACCCGGCTGGACGGTCTATCTCTATGAAGGCACAACAGAAAATGATGTGACGGCTGCGGCCAGGAATGCGCTTGAGCAGGGACTGGCGTCCGGTCTTCCGGACCCGTTGCGAGCCGGCGTGGTACCCTTTGCCCGTCTGACACCTGACCCATCTAATCCTGAGAAAGTCACCCGGATAATGACGGTATTGCCACTCAATGTTGTCAGCGATGTGCCGGCGGCTTCCCTGCCGGCCATGCCGGGGACGGTGAATGTACAACGCAGCGTGTCAGATATCGTACAGAATGGTACGCAATATCTGGTGATGAATGGTGGAAAACCCTTTTCAGTTCCCGTCGTGGATGCCGCCCCGGTGAAAGACCAGACACCGCAGACTAACCGAAATGTTCCCGATGTCTGGCAGGCTGTCGTGGCTCCGGGTCTGCCGCCAATGATGTTTGCCACGGACCGGTTACACAACACTCGCCTCCTTCCCCGGCCATACGCTCCGGATACAAGTGGAATGCAGGCAGAAACCGGTAAATATGGTCCGACTGGCTATACCTCCGCAGTAAATAACGGAGATGTAATAATTCGTTTTCCGGCAGGTAGCGGGGCCAGTCCGGTATATGTTTCTACTGTTAAAGTACTTGACCAGGAGGCGCTGAATCAGCGGCAACTGGCAGAGAATACGCTCAGGAATCAGGCTGAAACGAGAGCGAAAGAAGATGCTGCCAGGCGGGAAGAAGAAGCCCGCAGAGCCGAAGCGGCGCGACAGGCAGAAGCCATCCGTCGGGAAAATTATGCGAAGGCGGGCATTCAGGATACGCCGGTTTACACGCCGGAAATGGTGAAATCTGCTAATGCCCTGCTGGCGGCGCCGGCGGCGATGATGCTGAACCGGGCCCCTGCCGGGATACAGTTGTCCGCTGTCGGTGAGGGGGTTATCACGGCGGTCGGCGAGTGGGCGGGCTCCATAGCAGGTGCGTTGTGGCGGGGAGCCGTGGCGGTGGCCGAAGCCGCTACAGCCAGTACCGCAGGGGCGACTGTTGGTGCCTTTGTGGTCGGGTTTATGCCATTGCCGGCCGGACACAGTAGTGACAGCGAGGTTCCCGGGCGTGATATCAGTATGATGGCCGCTCAGGCCCGGCTGTTCACGGCCGGGAAGGTCAGTATCGAGCCAGGCACGAACAGCGTCAACCTGCCGGTACGTGGCTTCATCTCCACGGACAGCGACGGGCGACAGTCCGTGAACTTCGTGAAGACCGGCGCCGGCGGGGTGTCTGCCACAGTACCGGTTCTGAGCGCCGTGCGTGACAAGGCTACCGGCCTGGATAAAGTCACGGTGCCGGCGGTGGCTGGGGCCCCGTCGCGGACGATTCTGGTGAATCCGGTACCGGTCGGTCCAACGGCCCCGTCCCATACAGGGAGCAATACGCCGGCGCCGGTGACGCCAGTACATACCGGTACGGAGGTAAAACAGGCTGACAGCATCGTCACCACCACGTTCCCGGCCGCGGACATGCCACCACTGCAGGACTTCATCTACTGGCAGCCCGATGCGACCGGGACGGGCGTGGAGCCCATCTATGTTATTCTGAACAGTCCTTATGGTGAAACTAACGCAAAGGGTAAATACAGTGGACGCCCTTATCATACCGACAGAGCTGGCGGTCCCATTCAGAATCTGGACTGGAAAACGGCTGTTATTGACCGTGCGGGTGTGGATAAAGTGAAACTGCATACCGGACGTTTTGAGTCAACACCGGAAAATAAGGTGATGATCGATCGTCTGGAGAAAATCCTGAAGGGTGAGTTACAAGTAACAGACACTGACAAGCGTTTTTATACCCACGAAATCAGGGAACTTGAGCGTTATCGTAACCTGGGCATAAAAGATGGCGAGATTCCTAAAAGTGTTCTGGAGCAAAAATCTGTATGGAATAATACGCATACAGCGACTCTTGAGGATTACAAAATTAACGAAAAAGAGCAGGCTCTTTATACTGATGAGGCTCTACAAGCCGCATATGAACAGGAATTAAAAGAGGCTCTTGGAGGAAATAAATAATGTCCCTGAAAGATATTGTCAAAAACGAAAGTATAGCGGATGTATTAACTTTTCTTGGGCCAACATCCGACTACCGTAAGCTGGATCGATTGTATACTTATAATAACTTTGAGGCTATCGCCAGTGGTGAGCTTTCGTCAGTGTACGATAAATTGTTTCGAACTGGCGTGCTTCAGGATCAGGATGGTAAAGTCGTGAAAGGGCCTAACTGGAAAGAACCCAAATTCGTGACTGAAAAAAAATATGGCATTAAATAATTTCTCCGTATGAAGTGGAGAGGAGCCGGCAGATTTCTGCTGGCTCTCTTTGTGTTAGCTGCTCTGTCGCAGGCACTGTTGCAAAATTCGTGACTAAATAACTGTTCCTAATAGTAGATCACTTCCGGAACTTACACCAAATTGAAGGTACCCCTCAATATTGAGATGATGTGAAAATTGCGAGACCTCCAGAGGGCTGGCGATGGGATTGGTCACAAGGAGTAAATGCGTTTCACCAAAAAGGATCTGGTGGTGAAGCCGGACATTGTAATGGGATCAGGGCTAATGAATCTACTCCAGGTGGAATAACTCATACCGCCCATCTTGATAGAATACAGGAATTCCATCTAACAAGATGGGTATATGGCCCTGGATGGCAAAATTGTTCTGTTGTAGGGCCTATTTATCAGATGGCCTCTACAACCACAACAAACCCCACTGAGTCAGGAGTTATATCTTGGACTGATGATGTTAAGTTGAATTTGCCAAAAGATACAGATTCACTTTCTCTTGAAATTACAACTTTTGACGGGCGAAAAAGAATGTTATCTGATAGTGGTGCGGATAAGTTTTTTGATGTGATTAGAGGAAAGAATGAAATATTAGGTGCAATGAGTCCCGTGAAGTACCGACAGCATCTTGGGATCACAACATAACAGTCCAGGAAAGCATCCGCAGCCCCGAGACGGACATCTCAATTTAGCTGCTTCCAAGTGATGCGCTTAATGCGTTTTGTGTTAAATATCAATAAGTTGAATAATCGCCGCAAGACTGGCAGCGGCATTGCGGTGTAGCCACAACAATTCCACATTTAAGGTGAAAAAACGGAATATGGGCAACCCACACCAAAGTATTTCATCAAAAACCACCTAATAATTCATTTTATAGCCTGAAATCAAGAGCGGCATTTTTGAACCTTTGGTATGTTTCGTTATCTGGTGCGGCTGGGATTTTTGCACGTGTAATCGCTGCAATAGCCGCTTTACACAATTTTTCATCACCATCATTTGCTGTCGCACCGTTCACTGAACCATCTGGCTGAAGAGAGATACGGATAGAGCAGGTTTTTCCTTTATACGCATCGGGTTCGTACATTTCAGCAAAAATGGCATTCCGTATTTGTGTTGCATATACGAGTATTTTTGAATGCTCTGGGGGAACTGTTGGAGACCGTAGGCCACCTAAAAGAGCATCGACTTCCGCTAATTTATCGTTGTCGGGCATAACCCTGACGTTTGTTTTTTGAGTATGGTTTGAACAGGCTGTTATAAGTAGCACAAGGGTGAGTATGGGCGCTGACAACACTCTTAAATACATGTTATAACTCCTGTTTTCATCTATAGGTAACCATCCGGGCGAGATCGCCCCTCTTTTTCCTGCGTCACCAATTTCAATACGCCTGGGGAACCTTGCCATACAATTTTCCCATTGTCAGCTCCACCAGGAAATGATCTAGGGGTCCGCCTGGAAAAGGGAAAACAACCTACGATAAGACTATTTTTTAACCAGGCAGCTATTGGCAATCCGTCGGATTGCGGGGCTACAACGTTTCTGTGTCCGAAACCGAGCGATTGCGTACACCATGTGGATACCGTGTACGAAAGTAAGCAAAACCTTTAACGGACAGCCAGAACGTTCCGTACATCCCTAACGGTCAGGGTTCGCGCTCAATGGAACGAAATCACCCGTTAAGCTCAAAATGCTTAACGTAGGATAATTTCCGAATTCCAAGCGGACCCCAGAATCAGCGGTTACACCTACCTCAAACAGGGGGTGCCGGAAGCCGGCGTGATTGCCCAGGAAGTGGAGACCGTACTGCCACAGTCTGTGACACAGACAACGCTGACGCTCAATGACGGCAGCATGCTTGACGATGCGCGTGCCGTTAACATCAACGGCGTGGTGGCCCTGCTGGTTGAAGCGTTGAAAGAAGAGCGGGAGTCGCGACAGGCTCTCGAACGTCGTCTGGATGAGCTGGAGCTCCGTATCGGACAGGAGACTAAATGATGGCGGATAATCAACCAGTTCCGCTCACTCCCGCGCCTCCCGGAATGGTTTCCCTCGGTGTTAACGCAGACGGTGAAGAGGAGATGACCGTTGTTGGCGGGGATGGTGGCACAGGCTTTTCCGGGGCGCAGACAAATATTGTGCCGGGCAGCGGCAGCGTGCAGGCCGACACGGGCAACAAAACGCTTTCCCGCCTTCAGGCAGAAAATTCAGCGGCTATTCACTCCACCGCTAAAAGGTCAACGGAACAACTGAAAAAATCACAGGCCGCACAGGCAGCGCAGGTCAGTGCTGCGATTGCGGCACAGCAGAAGGCAAAGGTATCACGGGATAATCTCACGCAGCGTCTGAAAGACATTGTCAATAATGCGCTTCAGAATAACAGCAAGGGACCGAGTGTCACTGACCTTGCTCATGCTAACAACGCCGAGATGGCGGCTGCAGCTGCCCGGCAAGGGGCAGCAAGAGCAGAGGAGGAGGCCAGAAAAAAAGCAGAAAAGGCAGAAAAGGAATATCAGGCCGCTCTGCGGACACAGGAAGAAGCGCAGCGACAGCAGGCAGAGGTCGACCGCAAACTGAAAGAAGCGCAGGAGCGTGAAGCGGCGGCAAAAGCCAAAGCCGATGCGGACAAAGCGGCGGCAGATAAAGCCGACGCTGAAGCCAGGGAACAGGCAGAAAAAGCAAGAAAGGCCCTGTATGCAAAGGCGGGTATACTGGACACCCCGGTTTACACACCGGAAATGGTGAAGGCGGCCACCACGCTGATGATGACTCCCGGTGTGGCGTTACTGAGCCGGGTTCCGGGTATGATACAGTTGTCCGCCGTGGCTGCTCAGCTCCATTCGACACTTCCCGGTACGATCAGTGCCGTGATGGCTGCAACCGCTGAATTCTCGCGGGCTGGATGTCCTCAGCCCTGTGGCGGGGTGTTGTGGGCGTAGCAGGAACAGCTACAGCGACTACCGTGGGTCCGATGGTGGCCGCTGCATCAACGCTGTTTTTTTCGCCTCGCGCAGGCGGTGGTAAAGACAGTCGGGTTCCCGGGCGTGATATTGCGGCGATGGCCAGCCAGGCCAGCCTGTACACTGCTGGCTTGAGGGGTATCGGGCCGGGAACGAAGACAGTTGAACTGCCAGTCCGCGGTTTTATCACCACGGATGAGGACGGAAATCAGTCTGTGGTACTGGTGAAAACCGGCGCAGGCGGTGTTTCCCCCACGGTTCCTGTCCTGAATGCCGTTCGCGATAAAGCACCGGCCTGGATAAAATCACGGTACCGGCCGTGGCTGGCGCTCCGTCACGGACCATTCTGGTGAACCCCGTACCGGTCGGTCCTGCTGCACCGTCCCATACCGGGAACAGTACGCCGGTTCCGGTGACGCCGGTACACACCGGGACAGAGGTGAAACAGGCGGACAGTATCGTCACCACCACGTTCCCGGCCGCAGACATGCCGCCACTGCAGGACTTTATCTACTGGCAGCCCGATGCGACCGGAAGCGGTGTTGAGCCGATCTATGTGATGCTGAGCAAGCCCCGCCAGGGAGTTAAAGAAAAGGGTCATGAGTATCATCCCGCACCTAGAGCCGAAGATATTAAAGGGTTAGGTGAGCTTATAGCTGTTGTTGGCAAGACGCCAAAACAAGGTGGGGCTGGAAGGCGTAATCGCTGGAAAGGCGATAAAGGTCGAAAAATCTACGAATGGGATTCTCAGCATGGTGAGATGGAAGGTTACCGTGCCAGTGATGGCTCTCATCTGGGGGCTTTTGATCCGAAAACGGGTCAGCAATTAAAACCCGCTGATCCTAAACGTAATATTAAAAAGTATTTGTAGGAGATTGGAAATATGGGCTTGAAATTACATACTCAATGGTTTGATAAAGTCAGTGAGGAAATTATCGGTGATGAATATTCAAAAGACCTCGGTGATAATGACACCCTTATTAATGAGACGATAAAACCGAATGATGAGAATGTTATAAATAATGGGGTTTTTGATTTGAGGATCGAATGGGTTCCAGCAATTCAGAAACATGTAAACCATAAAATAGATTTGAATAAATACCTCTATCAGATTTCATTTGATTACCTGGATTAATGGTAAATACCGAATAGTCCTATAGATATCCTTGATATGCTTTATTTTAGAAGCCAGTCCTGACGGGCTGGTTTTTTAGCTCCTATTTTAATGAGTATGAGGCTTTATGGGGTCTGAAGCCCAACAGTACGAAATCGTACGATAAGTTCGTTTTATGTTAAATATCAGCTAGTTATGTTAATTGCATAATGCCAAAAAATAAATTTCTCTAAAAGTAACTTTTAGAGTCTGGAGGCCCTTCGGCCTAAATTTTTCTGCGGTAGTCTGGTTGTGGTGGCCAGCAACAACTGTTGGTCCGTTGCAACTGAAGAGAACTGGGATCATTGATATGATGGATAACGAAATAAGCAGCTCACCGCCCCTGTGGCGTAAAATCCTCCAGGGCTTCCAGGATGGCTTGCTAAATTCGCTGGGATATCCGGCAACATTGCACCGTCGCTTAAAAAACGGGAGCTTGCCAGTAAGTCACCCGCAACTGCGGAACACGTTCTGGCTGCGTTCTGTGGTTTGTTGGCAAACCTGGCTCGAATACGAAAAACACTGTATTCGCTACCTGCGTCTCGGCCACGACGGTGATTTTAATTACCTCCAGCGCCATATTCCCCAGCTGGATGGTCTGATAAACAGTGAGACCTCAGAAAGTTTTTGTTGTGATATTACGGCCGTTGGGGGACTGAGTGCATCGAGTGATTGTGACCAGGAGCTCTCCAGCCTGGATGCGTTTGCGCAACAGTGTTGCCAGGAATTGGCAATTCCAGTGACCGGAGATCGGTTAAACCGTAATCTCAGCCACCACGGCTTACGGCTGTCAGAGATGGTATTCAGCCAGTTTACCTGGATGCCTGCCCGGCTTTACTGGAACAATGTCGACGGCGCCCACCATTTTGCAGCAGCCCGTTTCCTGGCAACACAGTTGAGTCAGCCGGTTTCTCTGACAGGCCAGTTGAACACCTATAGTATAAATCCGCAAAAAATACGGCAGCTGACGGCGCAGTGGGATTTGTTCCTGGTACCGGAGGGAATTGTCTATGGCGAATTTAAAGATGCTCTATTGCGGGTGAAATGCCCGTTTGGCGTATCCAATCCACCTCAGTGGGAAAATGGAGATGAGCGGCGTTTCCGGGTTATCTGGCTGGAACGGCACCAAACGACTCCGGCGCGCGTATCACGCCTGCTGGCGCAGGCAGGATTTCCCTCACTCAGCCAGCAGTTGAGTGAGTTGAAATAGTCCCGGGCACGGGCAAAAGTAACTTTTACCAGGATAAACACAGGGGCGAGGTCGTCGCCGCTGTGTTTAGTCTATTTCACAAATTTCCATACACCAGGGGGGTGTCATACCATTTCCCCATTATCAGCTCTACCAGGCGATGATCCACGGCAGCGTTAAAATGCTCAAGTTCAGAATCTGAAAGTAAATACTTATTTTTTTCAATAACCTTTTCCAGGGTTTCCCCTGAAGTACAGCGTCTCAATCGTAAAACCCATTCATTTTTGGTCATTTTTTCTCTGCAGGTTAAATTTACCAGCTATGAGCGAGAAGTGGACGCTGCCCTGCAACCATTCTCAAAAATACAGCCAGGGAAATGTAGGTGTAGCGGCTATGCAATAATCAATTATTATCCGGTATTGAATATTTCAACTCTATATCAGGCGCATCCGTTAAACTCCGCCCTGAGCGGGCCATTAAATACCCGGCAATCTCCTCGACACTAAGGTTAGCATGTAACATTTCAGGATTCTGGAACCAACTATCCGGCCAGAAGATTAGGTCAGATGGATTACCTGAAAAATTACATTCAAGTAATGAAAGTGCGAAGTTTTGTTCGGACTCCTTGCCCTCGCAGACACATATGAATGTTATTGTTTGAAGCAATTCTTCCCACGTAAAGTCAGGGTAAAATTTATCCAGATTAAAAGCCATCCTTGTAAATTCTCTGGCATTGGTCCAGGAGGAGAAGTCTCTGAAATCAGAAAATGTATAGGGGTGCACAACCTGGTTATTCCATTCGACCACCATAGCCGCCAGATCAGCATCGTCCTGTTCTGCACCTTCATCAATTTTGGAAAGTATCATTTCAGCTTTCTTTGCCAGTTCATTAATCTTTTTACTACTGACTTTGGTTGGTTTCATCCTTTCCGGCAGTGGCATTGTTTTAATCCTCGAGAATTCAGAGACATCTTTCTTGGTAATCTGATTGACATATTACTAAATAGCCCATTTCGAAGCACCTGGTATTCTGTTGAAACGTTATCTCAGCAGCCAGGGTCACCCCTAATTATCGTTAAATTGTCATAGTACGCCGACGTCTGCTCCTGGCACGGAGCGGACTGTAAGTATCCCAACAGACACTGGAACAGCACGATAACACGCAACAGCAGCAGGCAACCCGACAGCGCAGAGCAGCGCCTCACCGAGGCACAACGTCAGGCTGGTCTGACTACGGCCGTTATGAGCCGTTACCGCAAACTGATTGCCACCCATGATGTCTCCGATATTGAGTACCAGCAGAAGCAAATCGAGGTGTCTTCGGCACAGGAGAACGTTGAAAACCAGCGCCAGGCCCTTTTGCAGCTACATACGGCACTGGATACCGCGCAGGATGACCTGAAGCACCTCATCGTCCAGGGTAAAAGCCGGCAAACCGAACTGGACCGGCAACTGCAGGGTATCCGGCAGCAGCAGGTGGAGCTGGCAGGCCAGCAACGTTTCACACTGACCTCACCGGTCTCCGGTACCGTGGCCGCCGTCCTTATTCACCAGGGACAGTCAGTCAAGGCAGCCGAACCCGTTATGACTCTGGTACCTGATAACGCCCGACTGCAGGTTGAGCTCTATGCAACAAGTCAGAACGCCGGTTTTATTCAGCCAGGACAGCGGGTGGCGCTGCGTTTCGCCGTCTTTCCTTACCAGAAATTTGGCGTCCAGTACGGCACTATCAGTGAAATCAGCCGCACGACGCTAACCTCTTTCCGATTTGCTCTCCGTTTCTCCCATCACCAGGAAGGAGAATGAAGGTCACTATCGCGTCATTGTCGCCCCTGAGCATCATTTTATTCTGGCCTGCCTGGCGATGATGGCCTGCTGGCATGGTTTGCAGACTGATTTACCCGCTTTGCGCGAACGTTTTCGCATCAGTACGCAAGGGATGACCCTGCAGCGGCTGATGGAATGTGCTGCCGGGATGAAACTGACCACCCGGGCCGTCCGTCTGGATCCGGAATACCTGAAATCCCTGTCTCTTCCCTGCATTCTGCTCTGGAACATGAACCATTTCGTGGTACTGCACGAAGTGCGCAGTAACCGGCTGACCATACATGACCCAAGCCGCGGCAAGCTGATCCTCACTCTGCAGGAAGCAGGAAAGCATTTCACCGGCATAGCTCTGGAAACGACCCCCGCCAGTGATTTTGTGCCGCGCAATGAAAAGAAAAAAATCCGCCTGCGGGAGCTTACCGGGGCAACTCCTGGTCTGATGCCGGCCATGCTGCGCATCATCGTGTTTGCGCTGGCGCTGGAGATATCAGCCAGATGGTCATTGATGAGGTTCTGGTGGCCGCGGATAAAAGCCTGCTGACCGTCATCATCATTGCCTTATTGCTGTTGTCCCTGACCCAGATGCTGCTGTCCCTGGCCCGACAGTGGGCCAGTATTACCTTGTCTGTGAATTTCAACATGCAGTGGACTGCCCGGTTTTTTCACCACCTTATCCGTCTCCCGCTTGGCTGGTATGACGCCCGAAGTAAGGGCAGTATCAGCGCCCGGTTTGGCGCCGTCGATACCATTCAGCAGGCGCTGACCACCCTGGTGCTGGAAGGCATTCTGGATGTGCTTCTGGTCGTGACCACCCTGGGAATGATGCTGCTTTACAGCCCGCTGCTGACCCTGATTGCCGTGCTGGCCTCTGTTGTTTACGGACTGCTCTGGGCCCTCTGGTACCCGCATCTCCTGCAGGCAACCGAAGACGCCTGGGATGCCAGTGCCAGAGAATCCGGGCATTTTCTTGAAACCCTCAACGGAATACTGAGTCTGCGCATCAATGGCGTCACCGCACAGCGTGAAGCTACCTGGCTTAACCTCAATGTCAGCCGCCGGAATACCCAGTTACGCCAGAGCCGGCTCGGAATGTGTTATGGCATCGCCCATACCCTGACCGGCAGTCTGGTCTCGGCACTTGTGCTGTGGAAAGGCGCCGGAGAGGTGCTGAACGGCACCTTCACCGTCGGGATGCTCGTGGCATACCTGTCCTATCAGGGGCGTTTTTCGGACAGCATCAGCAGCCTGACGGATAAATTCTTTTCCTGGCGCATGCTCGATGTCTATAACGAACGTCTCGCTGACATTGTCCTGACTCCGAAGGAAGGTACTCAGCAGCCGAAGACCTCCGGGGCGCTGCAGGACAGGACATTCCCTGTGATACAACCGGCGCTCGCTGAAGAGGGGCAGCCTCCTCTGTCGCTGGAGCAGGTTGCCTTCAGCCACCAGGGCAGTAATGCTCCGCTCCTTAACGGGATTTCGCTGGTTCTCAACCCGGGTGAAGTGGTGGCCATCACCGGAAAATCCACCCTGGTCAATATCATTCTGGGTATCCATACCTCGGATGCCGGCACCGTCCGGGCGTTTGGCATTGCACATACTCACTAGGATTACGTCAGGGTGCACCAGCAGATTGGCACCGTACTGCAGGATGACCATCTGTTTCGGGGCTCAGTGGCGGACAACATCATCTTCTTTCATGATGAGCGCAGTCATGAACGGATGGTGCAGTGCGCCAGACTGGCCCTGATTGACCACGAGATTATGGCGATGCCGATGGGTTATCAGACACTGATTGGCGAAACCGGCGGCGGATTATCCGGAGGACAAAAGCAGCGCCTGTTGCTGGCCCGGGCGCTGTACAAAAAACCGGGTTTTCTGCTGCTCGATGAGGCGACCAGCCATCTGGATGTGGAAAGTGAAGTCATCATCAGCCAGACATTACGTCAACTTGGTATTCCGGTACTGCTTATCGCCCACCGCCCTCAGACGATCGCCTCTGCAGACAGAGTGTTTTATCTGGATACAGGGACGCTTTCAGAAAATACAGACCAGAACCACCCTGCGACAAAGACCACTATGTCTCTCAGCTCAGATAATCACAGGAATAAAACATGATCCTACGTAACCGTATTACTCTTTCTTTTTGTCTGCTCACAGCCCTGGCATTACCGGTTGGTGTGTACGCCTCGACACCGGAAGAGGACGTTCAGACGCTCATACAACAACTTCCAGCCCTCAAACCCATCACCTATCAGGCTTCAGATGAAAAATACCATATTGTGGTTTTTATCGAAAACCAGTGTGGATACTGTGCTGATGTTCTTAAAAACATTAAAAAATACACTGATGCCGTACTGACAATGTCTTTTCTGACGGCAGCCCCTAAAAGCATTCGGGACAGCGTAATTGAAGATATGTCCCGGGTCTGGTGTGCGCCAGACCCGGCCCGGAGTCTTCAGAACACCATGAAAGTTTTTCTGCCTGACAATGACAGTACTCCTAAATGCGTGCATCTGATTGAACAACAGTCGGCACTGTCAGATCGTCTGGGCATTCAGGCCACTCCCGTAATGGTTGTACTGAAGGCCCCTCCCACCGTCTTTTTAGGCAATGCTAAGCCAGAAAATATATTAAGAATGCAGTTAGGTTCAGGCGTAAAACAACAGTAAGGAACAGAAAATGAGAGACAATAGCGATGCCGACAGGGCTATCCGGGATAGCAGACGAAAGAGAACTGGCGCAGTACTGGTTTTTTCGTCGGCCCCGGCCATCCAGTTGGCCGGTTATGACGGATAAAAACCGATTTTGCTCCAAATAAGAAGCCTAAAAATTTTATATTTCAGAACGTTAGTCTCTTAACGTGGTTTTTCGCACAGTTGGTCCTCAGACCCCCATTACCGCAATCACTCCGACAGCAGTATCAGTCTACCGTCGAAGCCATGGTCAATAGCCCGATCATCCCGACGACTCTGCCAGTGGTAAACAGTTCTGTTCTGCATCAACAGTCCACATCCAGGTCGGACACTGATACGAAAAGCCTCCCGCAGAAAATACACCGTCTGAAGCTTCTGATCCGGCCTCAGAACTTTTGCTTCACCTGAGATTTAAACACATCGGTATCGCTGTCTTCTCTGCCTCTGTTGCTCATACAAACCTCCCTCAGTAAGAAATTTCGCCGTGACGGGGGACGGCGGGACCACCAGCGATGAATGTTAAAGGGGGGAGGTCAGGCTAAACAATCACTGAAAACGGGAGGGACGGACAACCACACAAAAACGTAAGACAACATGCCTCTTAGTCCTGCAAAGCCTTTGCCCCGGAGCGTCACGCTCTGCGTGAGTCACGACTGTGCACATTTTCGGCATATTCTTTTTTTCTTTTTTTTCATTTTTCTCTTTTTTTCACACGCGCGGCGAGGGGCGGGCCGGGCACGGTAAAGGTCCACAGACTTTGAGGTATGTTGTCTTACGCTTGCTATTTTATCGACTGATCGTCGTGCCGGCATTCAGAAATTATGGAGATGGCCATCTCCGTGTTTGCCCACCTTGTCGCATACAGTAGACACCTCCCCGGGATCAGGTGCCGGTACCCACCGGACTATTCTGCCCGGAGCTGCTGGTCGTTACGGCTCTGAACTGTTACCCTGGATAATGACTGCATATTGGGGGAGATAGGACATGGGCAAAGTCCAGGGGATTTTTGTTGGTCACCGAAAGTTTGCTGTAGACAGCGACTGGAAAAGACGGGAAGAAGAGCGACGGTATCAGCTGCGTTGCCAGAAATTTGATGCATGGTCAGAAAAATGGATCACCGTCTTCAGGCTTAAGAACTCCCGTCTGTGGACAGACGCCGCCATACGCCGCTGGCTTGGCGTGCCCCTGCAGCAGGGCAAATATAAGGTTTTCTCTGTCGAGGATGTCAGGATGGCGGAAACACGCCCGGACTTTCAGGCGTGGCGGCAGGCACGTATCGATAAA
Organism: Klebsiella sp. B345; assembly: GCF_051131735.1. Lineage (NCBI taxonomy): Bacteria > Pseudomonadati > Pseudomonadota > Gammaproteobacteria > Enterobacterales > Enterobacteriaceae > Klebsiella > Klebsiella sp. B345. Next base: position 1,934 of record NZ_CP180444.1, on the reverse strand, counting down.
AAACGAACCATGGATAAATTTTCAGAGATCCCGTCTCTCTGAATGTGACTACCCGGCTTGTTCTCACGCTTCTCTCCTCACGTTGCGAACAGGCCAGATGTGCGAATGCCTTAACAGAATCGTCAACGACTGTGTCATGGAGAAAATATATGAGCATCGAAGCAAAGCAGTTTCTTACCAGTACCAGCAGAAGAGTGCTGACAGATGATGGCAGGCAGGGAATGGGAGCAGTTGCTGGTGTAGGCTCTTCTACCGAGAAAATGCAGGGCTACGTCGCTGCAGCTGTTTTTGAAAACTGCGGCCAACTGGACAACCAGCAGCTCGATGACATTATCCGCTGGATACAACTTTATAAGTCCTGAATGATGCATGATGATACAACGCGGCTCGTGTTTCTAACCGACGAAAGCATGCCAGATTTGTATAGCGTTTCTATATACAAAGGCTATAATCGTATATAAATCTGCTACACATGAGGTATCTATGAAACCAGACGTTCGTGAAGCTCCGATTAATATCCGGGCCAAAACATCACAGCGTGACCTGATCGACATGGCCGCAAGCCTGGTCTCAAAATCACGGACTGATTTTATGCTTGAGGTTGCCTGCAGGGAAGCACAGGACATTCTGCTTGATCAACGCCTGTTCCTCCTCAATGACAATCAGTTTGAGGCGTTTATTGAAGAGCTTGACGCCCCAATAACGCCGGAGCGCCAGGCGCGAATCGATAACCTGATGAACCGCAAATCACCATGGGAATGAGAGCGCCTGAATCCCTGACTACTGAACATAACATCGCTGAGTTCTGCTGCCAGGAACCTGCCCTTAATGAGTGGTTAAAGAAGAAGGCTCTCAGAAACCACAGTACCGGCATTTCTCGTGTCTATGTCGTCTGCGCAGAAAACACGAACCGAGTCATCGGTTATTATTGTTTATCTTCGGGTAGCGTCCACCGTAACACAGTGCCTGGGGCCTATAGACGCAACGCGCCTGATGTCATTCCAGTCATTGTCCTGGGACGGCTTGCCATCGACCAGGCCTGGTCCGGGAATGGGCTTGGTGCCGCACTTCTTAAGGATGCTATATACCGTACGCAAAACATTGCCTTTCAGGTCGGGGTGAGAGCACTGGCCGTGCATGCGCTGAATGAAGAAGTTAAATGTTTTTACACCCGTTTTGGCTTTGAGCCTTCCATAGTCAACACACTGACATTGTTATTCCCGATAAAAGTCTGAATGGTTTTCTGTGGTGAGTATGTACGTGAACGGCCAACAGTCTCTTACGATCGGGCGTTTCTGGTGCGACTCGGAGTCCACGGCGTGCTGTTGAGAAATGAGCCGTTGAAGTTATCGATGCATTTTCCTCTGCACTGCATGGAGTGGGACATTATCCACGTTATGGAAGAAATGGGCTTAGTGTCAGGCGAACCCCTGTCACTCTTAATCTGATTAACGTAGCCGTTCTATTTCTTTTTCCCAATATCGAATTTCGTTCTGCAATAGCTGGTATCTGTGCTTAAACTCACTGGATTCACTATTCTCATCGACTTTTTGGTAAAAACGTAGTTTCGTGTCCGAATCTAGTACATCCCACATCATGGAAAATTTCGCGCCCTCCGCCTGTGATTTACGTCTCTCAGCGAATCGCAGCTCTGATCTCTTTGTCGCATGCAGGTATTCGAACGCTAAACCGAATACCGCCAAAAACGTCGTAATTACGACAGTTACAGGGGCGTTCAGCTTGAAATAGCAGATGGAAACTGCATCAAAAATAATCACTAGTGCCGTGTACATAAGGGAAATGAGTAATGCATTAGACAATCTTCCCATGGGTTGACGCTTAACCTCTAAGTGAGCCAGATATTAATAGGGGAGTATGTACCCACTCTTGTGTTTACCATCCAACTAAACTTAGTCAGACGTGAACGACATAGC